>CAYOPA010000233.1:0-8510 GCA_964405625.1 uncultured Bryobacterales bacterium | reverse complement strand
CCTGTTGAGCTCCGTCCGCCATTTTGCCGGATCCGGCCCCGACTCGGGTCCCGCCGCGTAGCATTCCCAGAACGCCTCGGTTGTCTGGAGATCGCTGCCGTCGATCCACGCCTGAAACTCCGTCCAAGCCCCTGGCAGCCCCTCATAGCCGCCGTGGTAGACGGTGCGAATCACCTTGCCGCCCGGGAGCTCGCCCGGCTTTACGCGGCCCTCCGGCTTCACCGGCCCGCTGACCACCACGCCAACCTCAAAATCAAAGACTTCCGGGTCCATCCGGAAATGACGGGAGAACACGGGCCCGGCGATCCCGACTCCGTGCTGTTGCGTGACGGCCAGCACTTCCTGGATCGCCGGGCCCATCACCTCCCGGATCTTTTCGCGCGGAATGGTGAAGCGGATAACGGCAGCCGGACGCGCCACGCTCTCGGCAACTGCTGGGGTGTCAATCATCGAACCAGAACCTCCTGTATGCTCGTCGGGCAAGCGCTCCCGGAATCGACGTCTTCGGGGAAATTTTCTCAGCGTGCGGCGCAGCCCGCCGCTCTGCTACGTTAACGGTTTCACGGCCCCACGTCCCATGAACCGAACCGCAACCATCTCCGCGCTGCTCGAAGTCGGCGTTGTCCCCATCATCCGCACTGACTCAGCGGACTCCGCGCTGGAGACCGCCCGCGCCATCCATCGCGGCGGGCTGCGCCTGCTGGAAGTGACGATGACCGTCCCCGGCGCGCTCGGCGTGGTCGAAAAGCTCGCTGACGAGCTCGGCGACTCGCTGATCCTCGGCGCCGGCTCGGTGCTCGACCCCGAAACGGCCCGCGCCTGCATGTTGGCCGGCGCCCGCTTCATCGTCACACCGGGGCTGAACATCAAGACCGTCGAAATCTGCAAACGTTACTCGGCCGCCGCCCTGCCCGGCGCGCTGACCCCCACCGAAGTCATTACCGCCTGGGAAGCCGGCGCGGACATGGTCAAGATTTTTCCGGCCGACAACATGGGCGGCGCCTCCTACATCAAGGCGTTGAAGGCTCCCCTGCCCCAGATCATGATGGTGCCCACCGGCGGCGTCGATTTGGACAACATGGCGGAGTTCTTCAAGGCCGGCGCCAGCGCCGTCGCCGTTGGCTCGTCGCTGATGAACAAGAAGGCGATCGCCGAGGGCCGCTACGAAGTGATTGAGTCGCTGGCGAAGCAGTTTCTCGAAAGGGCGGTCGCGGCGCGCGCCTGAACCGTTGTGTTGATTTGTGGCGCACGCCTTCGGCGTGCAGCGGAACCTCCAGCTCCGCTCGGCCTATGACGCACGATCTTGCAACCAGCGCCCGCGCGGCTCCGGGCGGCCCGAGCGCTCGACCGCAGGTCGAGTTGCACGCCTTCGGCGTGCGCCACAGGGGCCGCAACTGATGGCGCTTTCCAGCCTAGCCCGTCCGCTCGAATCCCTGCCTCTCGGGGCCACCGTCGTGATCATCCGGCTGCGCTCGCTGGGCGACGCCGTCCTCACGACCCCCGCCCTGCAAATCCTGCGCCGGTCGCGGCCCGACCTCGACGTCACCATCGTGATGGACCGGCCCTTCGCCCCCGTGCTGGACGGATCCGAGGATCTCGACTACGTGCTGCCCGTGGATCGCGGCAACACCCGCGGCGCCATCCAAAAGATTCGCGTCCTCAAAGCGGACCTGTGCCTCAACCTGCACGGCGGCGCCTCCAGCGCCTGGATGACTTGGCTCTCGGGCGCCCGCTACCGCGCCGGCTATCGCCATTTCCCCAAGAAATTCGTCTACAATATCCGCATCCCCGCCGCCCAGGAGATCCTAGGCCACCCCGCCGAATCCCCCGTCCACACCGCCGAGCACCACGCCTCGGCCATGTTCCATCTCGGCGCCAAGCCCCAGGAGATCCCCCGCGCCCGCCTCTTCGCCGAGCCCGAACGGCCCGGGCGGCCCTACGCCGTGCTCCACGTCGCCGCCGCCTACGACACGAAGCGCTGGGCTGTCGAGAGTTTTCGCGAGGTCGCCGAAACTGTTTGGACGCGCCATGGGCTCAAGCCAGTCGTCATCGCCGGACCGGGGGAAGACGCCCTACTGACCCGTTTCGTCGATTTCGAGACTCGCCCGGCAATGCCGCTGCGAGAGCTGAAAAACCTGCTCGCCGGCGCCAGCCTGTTCGTCGGCAACGACTCCGGGCCCGCCCACATCACGGCGGCCTTCGGCGTGCCTTCGGCGGTAATCTTCGGCTCGTCCAATTCAGCCGTTTGGGGTCCCTGGCGGGCGCCGGCCGAGGTCGTCGAAACCCAGTGGGACTGCAAACCATGTCCCGGCGACCGCTGCTACGCCTTTAGCGAGCCGCGCTGTATCCTGTCGGTAACGGTCGAAAACGTCTTGGAAGCCGTCGAGCGCCTTTTGCAAAAGTGAGCGAGCTGGCCCAACTGCTGCGCTACGTGAGACCGCACGCGCCCAAGCTGGCGTTGTCGGTCGTCTTGATGTCCGTCGTCGGGCTCTGCCATGGCCTCGTGGCGGTGCTCATCGAGCCGGTTTTTGACCGCGTGCTCGACCCCGACGCCTCGCACGAGCCGATTCGTCTGCTCAAGCTCCCCTTTAGCGACCGTGCGCTCACGCTCGACAGCTTCGTGCCGCAATCGCTCGAATCGACCTGGGCGATGGTCGCGTTCGCCATTTTGGGGGTTTTTCTGGTCAAGGGCGTCTGCGACTTTTTCGGCAACTACCTGGTCAACTACGCCGGGCTAGCCGGAGTGCGCGACCTGCGCAACCACGTCTACCGCGTGGTGCTCAACCAGTCGCCCGCGTTTTTCCAGAAACGGCACACGGGCCGGCTGGTCTCCACGCTGGTCAACGACATCGAGCGCATCCAAGTGGCGCTGTCGCACATCCTGGCCGACCTGCTACGCCAAGGCTTTATCGTGCTGGCGCTGCTGTGGGTGCTCTTGCAGACCGACTGGAAGCTCGCTGCGGTCAGCTTGACGGTGCTGCCGGCGGTGCTGATCCCCACCTCGCGCATCGGTCGCCGCCTGCGCGCCACCACACGGCGCGCCCAAGACGACCTAGCTGACCTGACGCAAATCCTGCAAGAGACCATCTCCGGCAATCGCGTCGTCAAGGCGTTTGGCATGGAAGCGTTCGAGCAAGGCCGCTTTCAGGAGACCGCCCAACGGCTGTTCCGCTCCAGCTTGCGGTACGTCAAGCAACAGGCCGTCTCCTCGCCGCTGATCGAGATTTTTGGAGCGCTCACCATCGTCGGCCTGCTCACCTACGTGCGTGGTCAAGTGATGGCGGGACAGATGACCGCCGGGCAGTTCACCACCTTCGTTGTAGCGTTGCTGATGCTTTATCAACCGATCAAGCGGCTCAACGGCATCTACAACATCTTCCAGCAGGCGCTGGGCTCGTCACAGCGAGTGTTTGAGTATCTGGCCCACCCGCACGACGTGCCCGACGCCGCCAACGCCGAGGCCCTGCCCCCGTTTTCGCGCTCGGTGGAGCTGGTCGGCGTCGGCTTCCACTACCCCGAGCATCCCGACGAGCCCACGCTGGCCGACGTGAATCTGACGGTGCAGGCCGGCGAAGTGGTCGCCGTCGTCGGACCCAGCGGCGCCGGCAAATCGACATTATTAAACCTTCTGCCGCGCTTTTTTGACCCCACTGAAGGCGCCATCTTGATAGACGGCGTCGACCTGCGGCGCGCCAAGCTTTCCTCGCTGCGCGACCAGATCGCGCTGGTCACCCAGGAGACCTTCCTGTTTGACGACACAGTGCGCAACAACATCGCCTACGGACGGCCCGATATCTCCGATGAGGCGCTGCGCAACGCGGCCAAGGCGGCCATCGCGCACGACTTTATCGAGGCGCTCCCAGAAGGCTACGAGACGCATCTGGGCGAGCGCGGGCATCGCCTGTCGGGCGGCCAGCGGCAGCGCATCGCCATCGCCCGGGCACTGCTCAAGGACGCCCCCATCCTGCTGCTCGACGAGGCGACCTCCCACTTGGACAGCGAAGCTGAAATGCTCGTCCAACAGGCTCTGGCCAACCTGATGGCCGGCCGCACGGTCATCGTCGTGGCGCACCGGCTCTCCACCATCCGCGGCGCCGACAAGATCGTGGTCTTTGACGGCGGCCGGATTGTTGACGTGGGCCGGCACGACAGATTGCTCGCCCACTGCCCGCTGTACCGGCGGCTGTTCGAGCTACAATCAGCAAATCCTTGAGCGAAAAATGCTGCGATCGATGACCGGCTTTGCACGCGTGTCCAGCGAAGGAGATCCCTCGGTGGAGGTCATGTTGCGGGCTGTCAATCACCGCTTCCTCGATCTGAAGCTGCGCACCCCTTCCGAGCTGGAAGCCTTTGACCCATTAGTGCGCAAGCTGCTCAAGGAGAACATCCAGCGGGGCTCGGTGCAGGTCGTGATCAACCTGCACGCGGAGCGCTCCTCCCGGTTCGCCTTGAACAAGAACCTGGCGCAGGCCTACCTGGCCGCCTACGACGAGCTGGCGGAGACCCGCGATCTGTCCCATCCCCCGGACCTGACCGCCATCCTGCGCATCCCCGGCGTGATGGGCGAGCAGGAGGCCGAGCGCACCGCCGCCGAACAGGCCGCGCTGGAGAAACGGCTGGAGACCACTCTGCGGGAAGCGATCGAAGCTTTCAACGCCGAGCGCGAGCGCGAAGGACAGGCGATGGAGGCCGATGTGCGCGAACGCGCCGAGCGAATCGGCGTGGAGGCCGATTACCTGGTGGAGCGCGTCGCCGAGATGCTCCCCGAGTTCCAGGCCCGGCTGGAGAAACGGCTCGCCGAGCTGCTCGACAAGACGCCCGTCGATCCCCAACGCATCCTGCAAGAGGCCGCCCTGCTGACCGACCGCTGCGACATTAGCGAAGAGCTCCAGCGCCTGGAGGCTCACTCCGAACGCCTGCTCTACCTGCTCGACGCCGGCGGCGAAGTCGGCAAGCAGCTCGATTTTCTGGCGCAGGAGATGAATCGCGAGACCAACACGCTGCTGTCAAAAACCAACCCGCTGGGCGCGGCCGGGTTGCCGGTCACCGACGCCGGACTACGACTAAAGGCGGAGATCGAGAAGATCCGCGAACAGGCTCAGAATTTGGAATAAGCGGAATGTCGATTGTCTTTATCATCTCGGCCCCCTCGGGTTCTGGTAAATCGACCCTGGTGGACCGGCTGATGCGCGAGGACCAGGTTCGCAACGAGCGCCGCCTGCAATTCTCCGTCTCCGCCACCACTCGCCCGCCGCGCGAGGGCGAGGTCGACGGCAAACACTACCACTTCCTCTCCCGCGAGGAGTTCATCGGTCTGCGCGACAACGACGAGCTGCTGGAATGGGCCGAGGTTTTCGGCAACTTCTACGGGACCACCCGGGCGGTCCTGCGCAAGGCCGAGGAGGCCGACCGCGACTTGATCCTGGACATTGACGTGCAAGGCGCCCGACAATTGAGGGAGAAGCTGCGGCAAGCCGTGACGATCTTCGTCCTGCCGCCCTCGCGCGAAGAGCTCGAAAAGCGCTTGCGGAATCGCTCGTCGGACTCCGACGAAGTGATTGAGCGTCGGCTCAGCGGGGCGGGCCGGGAAGTTCAGGATTACGATCAATACGACTACATCCTGATTAACGACGATCTGGAGAGCTCCTTCGAGAGACTTCGAGGGATTCTGCTGGCTGAGCGCTGCCGCATGGACCGGAAAAGAAAGAGCGTGGAAAAGATCCTGGAAGGATTCGCCGCCCCGACAACGTCATGAGCAAAAAGACCCCCGTGGAAAACGCCGCTTCAATGAACCCCGACGATCTGCCGGCGTTGCCGAGCGAATGGTCCAAGCCGCCGGATATGCCGTGGTTCATCCCCAACGACGAGGAGCAGGGCGTCTATCGCTTTATCCTGGCTTCGGCCAAGCGCGCGCGGCAGTTGCAGGCCGGCGCCCGTCCGCTGATCTCGTCGACTTCGCGTAAGCCGACCAAGATCGCGATGGAAGAAATTCGCTCCGGCTCCGTCGAGGTCGACGTCAAGCCCGAGGGCAGCCGACGCGGCCCGAAAGCCAGCTACGCCGCCCTGGATCTGCCCTCTTCCGAAGCCCCGTCGGCCCCGCGACCGAAACCGCCCGCCGCCGATACACTGTAAGCAGCAACGGTAGGGACGGACATTCCTGTCCGTCCCAACTTTTCATGACCAAGCTGGGGACAGGCCGCATTCTATTGGGAGTAGGCGGCGGCATCGCCGCCTACAAAGCAGCCGAAATCGTGCGCCGGTTACAGGACTGCGGCTTCCTGGTGCAGGCCACGCTCACCGCCGCCGCCCAGAAGTTCATCGCGCCGCTGACCTTCGCCGCCCTCACCAACGAAAAAGTCGTCACCGAGCTGTTTGAAACCGGCTCGACGGAAGGCGCCGCCGACACCGCCATCGAGCATATCTCCGTTCCGCTGGCGGCCGACCTGCTGCTGATCGCCCCCGCCACCGCCGACCTGCTCGCCAAGCTGGCGTACGGGTTAGCGGACGACTTCCTCACCACCGCGCACTTGGCTTTCGAAGGTCCCGTCGTGGTCGCTCCGGCGATGAACGTGAACATGTGGCGCCATCCCGCCACCCAGACCAACCTCGCCGTGCTGCGCTCGCGCGGGGTCTGGGTGATTGATCCGGACGAGGGCGCCATGGCCTGCGGCATGTACGGTCCGGGCCGCCTGGCCGAGCCCGAGGCCATCGCCGCCGCCGTCCAGAGGATCCTGGCGGCTGACAACGAACTCGCCGGCCGGACCGTCCTGCTCACCGCCGGGCCGACGCGCGAGCCGCTGGACCCGGTGCGCTACATCTCCAACCGTTCCTCGGGCCGCATGGGCTACGCCTTGGCCGCCGAAGCTTTGCGGCTGGGCGCGCGGGTAATTCTAATCACCGGCCCGGTCTCGATCGATCCCCCCGCCGGCGCCGAGGTTGTGCGCGTGGAGACCGCCGCCGAAATGCACGCCGCGGTCAGTGGGCGGGCCGCCGGAGCCGACCTGATCGTGATGGCCGCCGCCGTCGCCGACTTCCGCGCCAAGTCCGCGGCCGCATCGAAGATCAAGAAAACCGCCGCCGCCCCCGCGTTGGATTTGGAACCGACCGAAGACATCCTGGCCGAGCTGGGTCGGAGCAAGGGCGACCGCATCCTGGTCGGCTTTGCCGCCGAGACTGAAAACCTCGAAGCCAACGCGCGCGGCAAGATGGAGCGCAAGAACTGCGATTTTCTGGTGGCCAACCCGGTGGGAGAAGCCGCCGCCGGCGCGGGCATGGATTCCGAAGAGAATCAGGGCCTGCTGCTCGGCGCGGGGGGCGAGCGGATCGAGCTGCCCCGCGAGGCCAAGCCCCTGATGGCTCGCCGCATTTTCGCTGTGCTGGCGCCTGCGTTGGCGGCTCGGAAGGTGGAGCATGTCTGAGCTCGCCGCCTGGCTGCGTTTCTACCGCGATCTGGGCTTCGAGGACGTCCACTGGCCAGCCACGGCGGTGCGTCAGCAGCCGGAGAAAGCGCCGACACCCAATCCCGAGCCCAAGGCGGAATCAAAGCCCATGGCCTCCGAGCCCGCCGCCGCGAACCCGTTGCCGATCCTGGAATCCATCCGCCGCGACATCGGCGACGAATGCACGCGCTGCAAGCTCCACGAGGACCGCTCAAAAATTGTCTTCGGCTCCGGCAACCCCGAAGCCAAGCTGGTCTTCGTCGGCGAAGGCCCCGGCGCCGACGAGGACGCCCAGGGCTTGCCGTTCGTCGGCCGCGCCGGGCAGTTGCTGACTCAGATGATCGAGGCCACGGCCGCGGGCGAAAAGATCGCGATTCGGCGCGCGGATGTCTACATCTGCAACGTCGTCAAGTGCCGTCCGCCGGGCAACCGCGCGCCCGAGCCCGACGAGATGGAGACCTGCGGCCAGTTTCTCTACCGCCAGCTTGAAGCCATCCGTCCCGCGGCCATCTGCGTGCTTGGCGCCACGGCCGCCAAGGCGCTGCTGCAAACGCCCATCGGCATTACCAAGCTGCGCGGCAACTGGCAGCAGTGGCGCGGCATTCCGGTGATGCCCACCTACCACCCTTCCTATTTGCTGCGCGCCTACAACAAAGAGGCCAAACGTGAGGCCTGGGAAGATCTCAAGGTGGTCTTGCACCGGGTCTACGACTAGGCCATGTTAACACTATAGCAGCGCCTCGACAATGAGTGCGAAGTGAAGAAAGCCAAGGAACATCACGTCGAGCTTGTCGAAGCGCGAGAAGATGCGGCGGAAAACCTTGAGGCGGCGGAAGAGCCTCTCGACATGGTTGCGGCGCCGGCGGTTCGGGCAACGGCCCCAGGCCGGCGAGCAGCTCGCGACCGTCCGCGGCGTCGTGATCTTGGCCCGGCGAAAGCGCGAACGTTATGGCCGTTCGAGCATCCGCGGCAACCAGATGAATCTTGGTTGTCCAGCCGCCACGAGACTTTCCGACGGCCCGCGGACCGTTTTTTTTAAAGCGCCAGTGCCGTCGGGATGCACTTTGACGA
>CAYOPA010000232.1:0-8512 GCA_964405625.1 uncultured Bryobacterales bacterium | reverse complement strand
GCGCTCCGTGATCGCTCGGTATCAGCGCGCGCACGCCCTCGCGGTGCGAAGACAACGCGAACAGGAAGTCCGCGCCGCTTGCCAAGCCTTGCGCGGGTGAACCCAAGTCCACCCGTCGACGCTCAACTCCATCAAAATCGGTTTCCACGAGAATGGCGCTACGGCCGGTCGCCGCCCGATCAGTCAATAGGAACGCGAGTCGGCCGTCCCGGACGGCGACTGCGGCGACCGCCTCTCGATCGGCCACGGCGGGCGGCGCCGAAAATGAGTGAACCGGGTCCAGCATGATCGGCTCTGCTGAAGCACGAGCGGATGTTAATGCAACCGCCAGTGTGAAAAATGCTGCCAGAAGTTGCATCATTAAGTTCTTCATGAGCGCGATTATGCATGGCGTGGGGTGTGTGTCAAGGCCTTCATGTCAGTATACTCACGTGGAGCGTGGGCGCTCTCCTCTTATTGGTCATCGGATCATGCTCGCACGCCCAAACCCAGCCAAACCCAGCCCGGCGCGTCTTGGTGTTTCTGTGGACGCGCCGATCCAGGCTGATCACGCATGCCTTCGGGTGGCTGGCATGAGGAGCGCGCAGCCGGTGAGTCTGCGGCGCGTCGGCGTCGGCGCGGAAGCTTTCCTCCCATTTGGCGGGCGTGGAGGCAATCGTGGACGGGCTGGAGACGGCGATCCCCGGCGGCGAGAACGAGGGCGCTACGCTGCGCCACGACGGCGTGCTGCGCCTGCTGGCGACGCTGGGCGAGACGGCAGACGGCGCGCGTCCATGCCCTCGAGAGGGTTACGCCCGAGCAGATGCGCCGCAACGCCAAGCGCCCTTCCTGTTTGGACCTGATCACCCTGCCGCGCCAAGAAATCGCCCAACGACCCCCTTCGCTCGACGATTTTGATATCCAAATCGACGGGCATTCTCTTGTGCCGGCCGCCGTTGCCTGATCCTAATGTAGAAACTCCAGGCCCCAGGGCTGACGTCCGGGGCTATCTTCCGCCACTCGTTTTCCTCGCAAATGGCCACTTGGCGATTCTGTTTGCGGATATCTGAGACCACTCTTGTCCAAATTAGCTCCGGGCAAAATTGGATTGGACAGCATTCATCCGGCCTCGAACGCCACAGGCGGTCGGCCTGAGGCTTGGAAGGCCTGTCAAACCGCTGTCTGAGCTGCTCGATGTGAAGTTGGGTGCTGATCGGCGAGCGCTGGCATCTTGGACAGCATCGAGCCGGCCAGGGGAACCTGGCTCCGAGGGCGCAGGGCGGCACCCAGTGGAATCAACAGGTTACGGCGTCTGTACAGCGGCTGGCCGAGCTAATTTGGACAGCAGTGATCTGAGACGGGACACTAGTGCGCCGGCGCCGGCCCCTCGCCGGGCTCGCCCTGACCTGATTCGCCGCTGCGCAGCAGGGCCCAGCGATACAGCACGGGCGAGACGAGCTCGTTCATCGCCACCACGCCAAAGACCAGCGCGGAGGCCTCCGGTCCAAGGCTCGGAAAAGTTCGCGAGAACAGCACCGCCAGCGCCAGCGCCAGCCCGGCCTGCGGTAACAGGCCGAATCCGGCGTAGCGGCGCACGACAGCGGGGGCGTCGGCAACGCGGCCCGCCAGCGACGCGCCGCCGACCATGGACAGCCCTCGCACCAGCAGAAACACGCTGATCGGCGCGGCAAGCACCGGCAACACATCCAGATGCACTCCGGCGCCGGCCAGCGCAAAGAACATGACGTAAATTGGCATGGTCGCCGAGTGAACTTCCCTGAGCAGGCGCTCGCCGTGCGATGTCATGTTCCGGACGAACATCCCGGCGCCCAAGGCCAGCAGCAACGGGTCGAGGTTCACCCGCTCGCCGATTTCGGCGACCAGATAGCCCATCACCACCACCGTCAACGACGCCCTGGCGCTGACGACCTTAAGGTAAAGGGCGATCAGCATTCCCAGAACGACGCCGATGCCGAGCGAACCGAAGATCTCCCAAGTAAGCTGGTTGACCATGCCGCCATGGGGAGCTTCGACGCTCAGGAAGCGCTGTGTGACGGACGAAGCCAGGGCGAACATCACGATGATGACCAGATCGGACAACACGACCACGCCCAAAACGGTGCGCGTCAGCGGTCCTTCGGCCCGCATCTCGTCCCGCAGCGCCACCACCACGGCGGGCGACTGCGCCGCCAGCATCACGCCGAAGGTCACCGCGATCAAAGCGGCCTCCACGGGGCCCAGGCGCGCCAGAAAGTCCAACTGGTCGCGCATCAGGAACATCGCCCCCGCAATGGCCGCCATCGAGCCGCCCACGGCCAGAGCCGTGATCCAACTGATGGAACGGAACAAGGAACGCATACTGCGTAAGTCCATCTCAGCGCCGGCCGTCAACGCGATCAGCGAGACGGCGATGCCGCCGAACAGACGCAAACGCTGCACCATCTCGCCGGATACCAGGTCGAGAACGTGCGGACCGATCAGAATGCCCGTCGCCAGATAGCCCGTCAACCGAGGCAAGCGGATGTCGTGAAACAAGCTGCCGCCAAGAAAGCCCGCCAGCAGCACAAACCCGGCCGCGAGGGTGACGCCGCTGGTCTGCGCGACCAATCCGCGACCCGGCGCAAAAGACTGCGCCGCGTCCATCAATCCGCACAAGGCGACCAGGAGCAGCAGTCGCATGTCGTGCTACCGCACCGCCGGCTTCCGCTGCCGGACGGTCGCTTGGACAAGAATTTCATTAAAGACGGAGCCAACAATCACGGCTGTCACGATCCAGGAAATACGGGGTCCCGCATATAAGGTCTGGGCGCTGATCACGACCGCAATGGCGATGGCGCCGGTTGGGGAATAGCGCAGCCAGTCCTTCTCCAGCTCGAATGTTTCGTAGCGGCCGTCTCGCTTGAGCAGCCAGGTGGCAAGTCGCTTGCCGCCCAGCCTGGTGACGACGAACAAACCCATCAGCGCCCAGCCGCGCCAGTCGTCCGGACGCCAGATCGCGCCGCCAATCACTAGAAAAAGGAAGTAGATGGGCCGCTCCAGCCCGGCGACGACCGCGCCGGCGGCGCCTTTCCACGGCCCGGGGGCGTTGGCCATCACAACGCCCACCAAGAAGCAGACCGGGATAGCCGATAACCGCAAGTGGTGTGCCAACCCGGCCGCGAATGTGATTGCTCCCAGCAGCAACACCAGCGACTCGGAGTCGTTGTGACTGCTGGCGAGAATCGCAAAAGCGACGCCGCCGATCGCGATGCCGGCGCCGAGCGTGATAAACAGCCAGGCGGTGGCGGGCAGTTGCCAGGTGACGATCGTTTCCACGGGCCGAAAGTATGCGGCCACCAGAGTCAGCCCGAGCACCACGGTAATGCGCTCAAGCTGAATCATGGCGCCCATCCGCTCCAGATCGGTCTTGCTCCAGTTGCGGCCCTTCCAAAGGTAGGGGGAGCTACGAGCCGCTAGGGCGCCGGCCAGACCCAGCATCACCGCGTCGCGGATGAAGTCGCGATTGATTTGTCCGCCTTCCCACACCAGCATCATCAGTCCGGCCCCGATGCTGACCGTCAGGAACGGAACCACCGTCATTAAACCGACCAGCGCTCCGGTGCCGGCTGGCAGGTTTTCCATCAACTGGGCGTTAAAGCGGTATCCGATCACGAAGCCGATCCAGCCCAGGCCGAGCGTCAGCAGCGGCGTGACCTCAATCAGCGCCAGCGGCGTCAACACCGCCACTTTTGGCTGGCTGGCGATCCAGCCGAGCAGAACGAACGGGATGCCGGTGGTCGCCAAGTGCGCGATGCCCAGCCGCCTTTCCACCTCCGCCACCTTCGGGTGACCGCCGACGTAGGCCAGGCTCAGCAGGACGACGAACCCAAAAATCGAACGCAGGATCGTCTCGGGCGACGGAATCAAGTATTCCTTGTTGACCTTGCCGAGCAAGGCTTCCAAATCTTGATCTAGCAGCGAAACGTCAGGGGTGGGGTATTGCAGGTCGAGCTCAAGCGGCGGAGCAAGGTAGGGGCTGATCGGTCCAATAAAGACTAGCTCGGGAGGAACCGGCGGCCCAACGAGCTCTTCGGCGGGCGGCGTTTCGGGCGGGTCGGCCGGCTGCGCCCCGGCCTGCTGAGCCCAAATCAGGGCCAGACACGCAAAGACCGCCGCTTGAACCGCTGGTTTTGCCGGGCGAATCCCCCCAGAATACACCATCCTGGGAGGGGCCAATTCAACAGCGGTAAGCCCCGAGGACGGTTCTGTAAGCTCGCATGGACTGCGTCGACGACGATTACTAACCTTCCGGCCCGATGGGCGAAGGGGGTCGCGACATCGCCCACAGCGCCGGCGATGTGTCTATAATGGCGACCGGAGGAGATCCCATGTCTCGCAATCTCGCCTGCTCGATACTGCTTGCCCTTTCCGTTGCCACGGCCGCGCCCGGCGCCGAGCTCTACAACACGGTCAAGAAGAAGCTCATGGAGGGCAAAAAGGTCGTGGGCGGCACCGTCTACACCTACGACCCCGCCATCTATTGCGCGATGGCCAACGCCGGATTTGATTTCTTGTGGATTGAAATGCAGCACAGTCCGCTGACCTACAACGAGGTCGCGCACATGATCTGGGCCTGCAAGGACGCCCCGGCCATCCCGTTCATCCGCGTTCCGGAGCCGACCGCCGGCGACCTGCAAAAGGCGACCGACATCGGCGCGCTGGGTGTGGTCATCCCGATGATTGACGATATCCAGCAGGCCAAGGACGCCGTGATGTACTCGAAGTATCCGCCGATGGGCAAGCGCAGCCGGGGCGGCGGCCAGTACGGCTTCTGGTCGGACAAGTATCGCGAGACGGCCAACGACAACATCATGGTGGTGGTGATGATCGAATCGCAGGCCGGCGTGGAGATTGTCGATCAGGTCGCGGCGGTGGAGGGCGTGGATGTGGTGTTCGCGGCTTCGGGGGACTTGGGGAGCTTCACGGGCTACGAACGAGACGACCCGCGCTACCTGGCCTTGGTGGACCGCATCAAGGAAGGCACTTTGAAGGCAGGGAAGTGGTTGGCGGGCCCGCAGGCCTGGTACGACTGGGAGGGCTACACGTTCTTCCAAGGGCCGGGCGAGGCTAGCTTGATCCGTTCGGGGGCAAAAATGGCGCTGACCGGGCAGGGAACCGGACCCCGCGCCAACGAAGCCACCGGAGACGAGCCGCGGCGATAGCCTCCTGTCGGGTCGCCCGCGCCGGAGAAGTAGCGCAGGCGCCCACGCCTGCCGCCTCGACCCCCAGGTCGAGGCCCTTGGCCGATCAGCCGCCGCTCATGAGGCGATCGCGCGTTAAAGTCCCTCCGTGCGGAACCATTCGAGAAACCTTCGGGCGTGACGGTCCAGGTTCTCCTCCGAGCCGCCGCCCAACAGCGGCGAGCACATCTCGTAGGCGACCGTCCCGTCGAAACCTCCCGCCCGCAGCGCGCTGAAGAACCGCCGGTAATCGATGAAACCTTCCCCCATCGGTACAGCCTGCGCATACGGCGTGAGCGGGCGATAGTTGACCGCTTCGGGCTCATAGACGTAGCGCGGCCGAAGCTGGTAGTCCGCCAAGGTGGTGTGCGAGGTCAGCGGCGCCATGGCAGTGGCCGCTTCGGTCAGGTCAACGCCCTGTAGCGCCAACGACCAGGCGTCGAATCCAGTTCGGCAGGTCGGGCTGCCGACGGCTTGGAGCAGGTCCTTCTGCGAGCGATAGTCGACCGCAATGTCGTGATGGTTCTGGACCGCCAGCGTCACGCCGAGCTCGGCCGCCCGCTCGGCGCACTCCTTCAAGCAATCCACGATCAGGCTCCACTGCCGCGAGTACGGCGCGGCCGGATGGTGGTAGCCGGTGAAGATGCGGACCTTTTCGGCGCCGATGTCCCGCGCCAGACGAGCGAGGTCGGTGATGTAGGCGACCTGGATCTCGCGCATCGGGACCTCGGCGTGCTCCAAGTCGGCGGTGAAGTTGTTGTAGCCGGCGACGACGTTGTGGCGCAGGCCGGCGACTTTCAGTTGCTTGCGAAGACGGGCGCGGGCCGCGTCATCCCAGTCCAGGGGGCTCAGGTGCGGACGCTTGCCGCCCAGCATCACCCCTTCAAAGCCGAGCCCGGCGGCCTTGTCCACGAACTGCTCCACCGACAGGGCCGCCTGGCCCCAGGAGCCCGAGTAACTGACGGAAAACAGGATCGGTGTCATCGTTCAGGCAGGGTATCACGCCCGCGAGGGCGGGTAAGGCATCCCCCCATGGCGCCAGAGGCATAGGCTCTAGTACCTTGCGAGTCGGATGAATGACCGGCTGTCGGTGACGGCAACCATCGCGACCAGCAGCTCGAATACCCAGGCGTCCTTGTGCGGTTTTTCGGGCGCGGTAGGTACTCGGCTGGGCGGCGGACAAGCGATTAGGGTTTGGCCTTAGCCCAACTTTCGCGATTCGGCCGAATCGCAGGGGCTAAGTCCAATACTGCTCATTGAATCACCTGCATGCGTCGAGAAAAGTCGACGCGCCTGGCGACCGCGGGGCCTCGCGGGCGCAACGGGAAGTTGCTCATCTTGCGTTTGACGCCGCGAGAAGTGCGTCAGCAGCAGACCGTGGAGCTCCTGCCGCACCAGCTCCGGGGTCTTGCCGCGCGGCACGACCCTGGCGCCGCGCAAGTGGGTCTTGAGCTCGTCAAACGCCGTTTCAATCTCCCAGCGCTCGTGGTTGAGCGCCGCCAACTCCCGCGCCGGCGCCGGCGACCCCCTCCAAGCGGTACTCGATCACCCGCACCACGATGCCGTTGCGGCGCCGCCTGCGATCCCGCTCCGAGCCGTGGATGACGCTGCGATGGGAGCCGTCGGCCCAGCCCTGGCCGCCTGGCAACTCTGGGACGGAGAGTTGACCGGCGCGGACGCCGCCGTGCTGCTGGCTGTATTCGGCGGGCTGATGGCTTGGACCGTCGTCCAAGGTCTGCGGCGCAAGGGCGATGCGTTTGGCGGCGAGATGGCGCACGAGCTCGACGAGCGCGCCATGCCCGTCCGCCGCGCCGTGGTTTGGATGGTGATCGGGCTGGTGTTGCTGGTCGCCGCCTCCCGGGCGCTGGTTTGGGGCGCCGTGGAGATCGCTCGCGGCCTGGGCGTCAGCGACCTGATGATAGGGCTGACGATTGTCGCGGTCGGAACGTCGCTGCCGGAGCTTGCTTCGTCGGCGCTGGCGGCCCGTAAGGGCGAACACGACATCGCGCTGGGCAACATTTTGGGATCCAACCTGTTCAACACGTTGGCCGTGGTGGGAATCGCCGGGGCTGTCGCGCCGATGGCCGTCGGACCGGAGGTTCTGGTTCGCGATGTGGGAGCGATGATGGCGCTGACGCTTTCGCTGTTCGTGATGGGCTACGGGTTTCGCGGCCCGGGCCGGATCAACCGCTATGAAGGCGGCTTCTTGCTGTTTTGCTACGTGGCCTATACGTTCCACCTGACCGCCGGCGCGTTATGCTTCTGATGGTCCGCGCGGGCGGGGCAATAATCGTTGAGCCCGCTATAATTGAGGGCTGTGGCGCCAGTAGACTTAGACACTCGCCGCCGCCGGCGTAAGCTGGCTCGTCAGCGGGCTTTGCGCGAGCTACGCATGCTTTGGCGCGGCTTGACCAATACCGATCGGCCCGTCCTCGCCCAGATTATCCCCACGCGGCGTTGCAACATCGCCTGCGCCTACTGCAACGAGTACGACCATGTCTCGAGCCCGGTCCCGGCCGATGAGATGCTGCGTCGGATCGACAATCTCGCCGATCTGGGCGTGTCCATTGTGACGTTTTCAGGCGGGGAGCCGCTGCTGCACCCCGATCTCGACGACATCATCCGCCGCATCCGCGAGCGGGGCATGATCGCCAGCCTCATCACCAACGGCTACTTCATGGTTCCCGAGCGCATCCAGCGGCTTAACGACGCCGGGCTGGAGTACGTCCAGATCTCCATTGACAACGTCAAACCCGACGAGGTGTCGAAGAAGAGCCTCAAGGTGCTCGACAAGAAGCTGGTCTGGATGGCCGAGCACGCCGACTTTCACGTCAACATCAACTCCGTGGTCGGCGGCGGCGTGGAGAACCCCGAGGACGCTTGGACGATCGCGCAGCGGGCCGTGGAGCTCGGCTTCACCTCGACGGTGGGCGTCATCCATGACGGCTCGGGCCAGCTCAAGCCCCTGAGCGGACCGGAGCGTTCGGTCTTCGATCGAATCAAGTCATTGAGCAAGAAATCCTACGCGCGGCTGGACTTTTTTCAGGAAAACATCGCCAACGCCAAGCCCAATGATTGGCGCTGCCGGGCCGGGGCGCGCTACCTGTACATTTGCGAGGACGGACTCGTGCACTACTGCTCCCAGCAGCGCGGCGCGCCGGGCATTCCACTGGCCGAATACACCGTGGACGACGTCCGCCGGGCCTATCGCACCGAAAAGGCCTGCGCGCCGCTGTGTACGGTCTCTTGCGTCCACAAAGTCTCCGCGTTTGACTTCTTTAGAGGCCGGCAGACTCCCCCGGCGGGCGAGCTGG
>CAYOPA010000231.1:0-8525 GCA_964405625.1 uncultured Bryobacterales bacterium | reverse complement strand
TGTTTTGCGGCTACTACTGTCTGATGAAGACGGTGCAGGCGATCTCGCTGCCGCCTGAATCGGCGGACTTGGCGGCGCGCTTGTACGACCACGCGGCAATCGCCATCGGCTTGGCTGTGTTTACCGACGGCCTCGACGGTCGCGTGGCCCGGGCCACCGGCGCGGTCAGCGATTTCGGCCGCGAGATCGACTCGCTCGCCGATTGCACGACCTTCGGCGTGGCCCCAGCGACGCTTGCCTTCGCCTGGGGAATCCGTGCGCCGGAGCTCAATCCTAACCTGTGGCTGGGGCAGTATCTGCCGGGCCTGGGCTATCTGGTGGCGTTCTTGTTCTTGCTTTGCGGCGCCTCGCGGTTGGCGCGCTTCAACGTGCAAAAGGACCCGCGCCCGAAGAACCCCGGCCGGCCCGGCAAGCGTTATTTCGTGGGGATGCCGATTCCGGCGGCGGCGGGCATGCTGGCGTCGATCGTCCATGTGCGATCGGGATACCCGATCGAAAATTGGTGGCCCAACGGCGTGCTATGGCTGTGCTTGATAGGGCTGCTGTCCTATCTGATGGTCTGCAAGTGGCGCTTTTCAAGCTTCAAGGAACTGGCGCCGTTTAAGAACCAGGCGCTCAACTTGGTGTTTCTGGGCGCGATGATCTATCTGATCTGGAACTTCTCGCGCCCGGTGCTGCTGGTGATGGCGACCGTTTACACGCTCAGCGGGATCGTCAGCCGAGGGGTTTGGCTGTTCAAACGTGACAAGCAGGCAGCCCTCGACGCCGCCGACCGGGCGAGCGAGGCCCAAGAGCAGGGGGTCGGATGAGACGGCGCAGCGCGCTGGGCCTCTTGGCCGCGCCGCTGGCCGGTTGGGGCTGCGGCTACAGCGTCGCCGGCAAGGCGACGGCGATTCCCGAAGAGATTCGCTCCATCGCCGTGCCACCGTTTGAAAACAGCACCACCGAGTACAAGATCGAGCAGTACGTCACTCAAGCGGTCAAGCGCGAGTTGCTGAGCCGCACGCGCTACGCCGTGGTCAATCGCGAAAACGACGCCGACGCTACGCTGCACGGCTCGGTGGTCTTCTTTCTGGCCCTGCCGCAGAACTTTGATCCCGAGTCGGGCCGCGCCACGGCGGTGATGACGTTGACCCGGCTGCATGTGTCGCTGTGGGACCGCCGCCGCGGCGAGCCGGTTTACGAAAATCCGCAACTCGAGCACCGCGAGCGCTACGAGGTCTCTTTTGACCCGGAAGCGTATTTTGAAGAGCGTCAGGCGGCGCTGCTGCGCTCCAGCCAGTCGATGGCGCGCACCCTGGTCTCGGCGGTGCTGGAGGGCTTCTGATGGCGGCTGGGGTCAAGCCCAAGGCCTTTCTGCGGGCGCTGCAGGCCGGCGAGCGCCCGCCGGCCGGGGTGCTGCTGCTGGGCCCGGAGATCTTTTTTCGCGACCGCTGCCGCAAGGCGCTTAAGCAGGCCGTGCTCGGCGAAGACGCGGGCGAAGAGGGTTTGATCGACATCGACCTCAAGGAGCAGCCGGTCACCCGCCTGCTCGATGAGACCCGCAGTTTCTCGCTTTTCGCCACGTCGCGGCTGATCATCGGACGCAACGCCGAAGGCGCGCTGCCCAGCGGCCGCGGCAAGTCCGCCAACGACCCCTCGGCGGCCCTCAAGGACTATTTCAAGGACCCCACTCCCGGCGTGACGGTGCTTTTTGAGTGCACGCGATTTGACCCGGCCGATCGCGACGACAAGGCCAAGCTCGAACGGGTGGCGAAGATGTTCGCGTCGGTTCCGCGGGTGGTCGAGCTCGACCGGCTCAGCGCCTCCGACGCCCTCAAGGGCTGCGCGCTGCTGGCGCAGAAGATGGAGCTCGACATCGACCGTGACGCCTTGGCAGAGCTGGTGGAGATGCTGGGCGCGGATATGGCTCGACTGGAGAACGAGCTCCAGAAGCTCAAGCTCTACCGCCCCGACGGACCCGTCACGCGGCAGGACCTGGAGCTGATGACGCCCGAGGCTCGCCAGAGCGGCGCCTTTGAGCTGACCGACGCGTTGGCCCGCAAGGATCGCGGCCGGGCGCTGGAGCTGATCGACACGCTGGCGGTCAAGGAGCTGGGCGGGCGGAACCCGAACGCGCTATCGTCCGAGCTGAGCCGGCGCGGCGTGCGCATCTGGCCCAGCCGCGCGCAGCAGCTCGCCGGCATGGCGGCCCAGTTCACGCGCGAGGGTCTGCGGGAGGCTTTGGTGGCGCTATTTGAAGCCGATCGGGATCTGCGGCGGGAACGGCCGGACGATCGAGTGATTTTGGAGCAGTTGGTGTTGCGGCTGACGGCTTAGGACTGCGTGAGCCAGAGGCCCAGGCAAGATCATTTCGCTTGTACCCAGGTCTTCAAGCTCGAAAAGGACGAGCGGACTAATTGGAGAGCGGCCGAAGCTGCCTCAGACGCAGGATGCTCGCCTCCACAACTGAACCAGCGCCGTGAACGTGACGATTAGGAATACGCCGTCGGCCGTCAAGTTCTCCAAGCCGGCAAATCCGGAGAGAGCGAACAGGTAGACCATCGCGTAGATAATCGCGCCGCAAGCGACAAGCCCGAGCACGATCCCGGCGGGCCGGCGCAAAAACAGGAGTACGGAGACCGCGAGATAGATCGGGATGACCGCCATATCCGGGTAGATCAGCGCCGTGTACGCCTCTTCGGGAAAGGCCTCGGGGCGACTCCATTCGCCGGACAACACAGCCGCCACGGCATACAACTGAAACAATCCCCACGTCGCGAACCAGCCGATCGAGAGCCAAGGCCGCCTCGCCGGCCTCGACCCCTGGCTCCGAGACGATATGGCTACTAAGGGGCCTCCGACTCCTCGAAGCGGACGGCGTGAATCCGAGATTTCCATTTGACCATGCCGACGCTGGTACGATAGCAGAGGTCGCACTCCCCCGGGGCAAGAGGTTCTGCCTTCTTGGTCCGGATTGAGCAGCCCTAGTCGCCGCCACAGGTTGCCGATATTGTAGGCCAGCACCGGCCAGTTGCAGCCTGACTTCGCTCTTGGAGTTTCTCTAGACGGAGGCCGTCCCCAATCGCCATGCGGCGCTATTCTAGCGGGCCTGAGAGAAGACTTTGCGGCCTTGCAAGAATGCCTCGGCGACGACTAAGGGAACGGACCAGCAGAACCAAGCCGAGGCGGCGAGTTGCTCGGGCCGAGTGCCGACGTCTGCCGCTTGTAGGCCGGCGAAGAGCATACGGAAAAAGACGAATCCGAACGTGACCACATAGCTGCGGATCATCCATTCCTGATGCTGCTCGATCAACCGCCGGCGAATCGCCGCGTAGGCCATGCCTGTGGTGATCAGCCAAGCCGTGGCAAGGCCGGACAAACCGAGACCGAAGACCCAGCCGCCCTTCGTATTGGCCGCCAGATAATAGGCGGCGACCGAGCTTACCAGGATCGCGGCCATGTAGATCTTGCCGAGTCGCCGGTGTCGCGGAAGGCGCTTGCGGGCGAGACCGATCCAGAGTTGATAAGGCCCGATCAGCAAGGCAACGACGCCGGTCGCTATGTGTACCCGCAACACCCAACCGTTTGGCGCATAGCGCGCCAGATCCTCTCCTGAGGGCGAGAAGTACGGAAGCGCCGCGACGGCAATGAAAACGAGGCCGATGATGAGAGCCGACCCGATCAAAAGCCCCGCGGGGCGTCCTGGGCCGGCCGCACCTCTTCTGTGCATAGTTGCAGTCGTCACGGATCCCCCTGGCGCTGTTGCAGTCCGCAGAGCTAGATTAGTTGAGTTCGCGGCGTTGATGCAAGGAGGGAATGGGACAGCCTTAACCCGGGGATTGCCATTTTTAGCGTCCCGGCGATCGGCTGATCCTGGCGCGGTTGGTTTTGCGGCTGACGGCCCAGGCGGTCCGCGCGAATCCAGGCTCCAACCAACGGCAAATGGGCGGCCTTCCGGCCGCCCCTACAGGTCCATTCCTTCAGAAAACCGTTGGCTAGGCCGTCGCGGCCTTCTTCAGCCGGGCTGACAGCCGCGCCTTCATGCGGTTGGCCGTGCCCTTCTTAAGGCCGCCCTTGCGCACAGTGCGGTCGATGATGCTGACCGTGGGCGAAAACATTTCCTTCGCCTTGTCGGTCTCACCGGATTCCATCGCGGCGTGCAGCTTCTTCACCTGGGTGCGCAATGCCGCGCGGTTCGCGCGGTTGATGGTGTTGGTCCGCTCGGTTTGGCGGATACGCTTGATCGCTGATTTATGGTTGGCCATCTTCGGTCAGACAAACTCAGACGCCCGGTGAAATCCCAGGCTCTTTATCCATACTAAAGCGGCGTCGCGAGGGGTGTCAATCGGGAGACTCGGCCTCTTTGTCCCTCTTGGCGCGTTTCTTGGCCTTGCGCTCCTTCTGCGATTTGCGGGAGAGATCCTCGCCCTGCTTCATGTCCACCACGTCGCCGTTGAGGCTGCAAATCAGGAACTTGGCGACGGTTCCGGAAGGGAAGGTCACGCTGGGCGCCTCCTTGATCTGCTTGGGCGAGTAGCCCTGTAGGCGAAAGTGCGTGTCTTCGGTGATCCGCGCCACGATCAGCTCGCCGTTCTTGATGTCGGTCATCACCATCTCGCCTTTCGGGCTGATGGTATCGATGCGAGCCTCGGTCGCGAGCAGAGGGCAGCCGTTGGTCTGCGGACCCGGAGGCATGTACTGGCCTGAGGCGGCCAGAGCAGTCAGCAGCATCAGGGGCGCCAGGGACGCTCTCGTCGAAAAAGGCATGTCGCCCGTTATTCTTGCAGACCCGTCAACTCAGCGGGCTTGATGACTTGAGCCGCTAGAATCGTGCCATGGCCAAAACTTACGCTCGCAGCCTCGAAAAATACCAGATCCTGCTCAACACTGACCGCCACGCCGTGCTCGCCGATGAGCCCGCGGGGGTCGGCGACGGCTTGGGGCCGGACCCCTACGAGCTGTTGCTGTCAGCTCTGGGCGCCTGCACCACGATGACGGTGCAGATGTACGCGCGCCGCAAGGGTTGGGACCTGACAGCCGTCCGCGCGGAGTTGGTACACGAGCGCGTGCATGCCAGCGACTGCGAGGAGTGCGAGGAAAAGGAGGGTTACATCGAGCGTATTCGCGTCAAGCTGGCCTTTGAGGGCGACCTCGACGACGAACAGCGAGCCCGGCTGCGGGAGATCGCCGGAAAGTGCCCCGTGCGGCGGACTCTGCTGGGCTCGCCGACGATTGTTGATTCATAGCAATCCCACGGCTGATAAACTACGCCGTGGATATGTCCGCTCGCCTCGTCGCGCTCGTTGTTTTCGCGGTGGCCGTCGCTTCCGCCGCGACCGGTCCAGAGGTGCTGCACACACGCTGTCTGCAATGTCATAACGACAAGACGGCGATGTCGGAGCTGCGGCTGGACTCGCGTGAGGCCGCCATTGCGGGCGGGACGCGGGGCGCCGCACTGGTCCCAGGCCAAGCCGAGCAAAGCCTGCTCTACAAGGCAGTCACCCACGCCGCACCGCCGCACATGCCGCCGACCGGCAAGTTGGCCGACGACGAGATCGCCGCCCTGCGCGACTGGATCGACTCCGGCGCCGAGTGGGCTGAAGATGCGCTGTCGGCCGCGCCGTCCAATAAATGGTGGGCTTTCCAGCGGCCCGTCAAGCCCGAAGTCCCGCAAATCGAAGGCGTCGACCATCCGGTTGACGCCTTCCTCATAGCGAAGCTTCGCGAGGAAGGGCTCGAGCCCGCCGCGACCGCTGACCGCCGGACGCTGATCCGCCGCGCGACCTTCAACCTGCATGGCTTGCCGCCCTCGTACGAAGAAACAAAGGCGTTTGTGGAAGACCCCGCCGACGACGCCGAGGCGTGGAGCGCCCTGGTGGAGCGGCTGCTGGACTCGCCGCGCTACGGCGAAAAGTGGGGCCGGCACTGGCTGGACCTGGTGCGCTACGGCGACACCTCCGGCTTCGAGCAGGACCCTTACAACCTGGAAGGCTGGCGCTACCGGGATTTCGTCATCCAGGCGTTCAACGACGACAAGCCCTACGACCGCTTCGTGAAGGAACAGCTTGCGGGCGACGAGATCTGGCCCGACGATCCCCAGGCCCGCACCGGCACCGGCTACTACCGCGTCAACGCCAATCGCGACATGCTCTTCAAGGTGGAAGACCTCAATCGCGTCGAGAAGCTGTTTGACTATGTGGACACCACCTCCAAGGTCTTCCTCGGGCTGACGGTCGGCTGCGCGCGCTGTCATGACCACAAGTTCGACCCGATCCCGCAAAAGGATTTCTACCGCATGCAGGCTGTGTTTGCGCCGGCGGTGAATGACCGCGTCTTCCTGGAATACAACTCGGCGCGGTTCTACGACTTGGCCTGGAATACGCGCGACTTCAAGCTGCGCAACATCGCTTCCCACCTGCGGGCGCTCTACGGACCGCATGAGAAGCGACTGCGGAACGAAAAGCTCTCCAAGCTGCCCAACGCGGCCAAGGTGATCGAGGCGTTCGACACGAAGAAAGAGGAGCGCACGCCCGAGCAGCAGGCGCTGGTCGGCGAGCACGGCGACCTGGCCCGCGTGGACGACGACGAGGTGCGCGCCGTGATGTCGCCGTCCGATATTGAGCAGCTTGACGCCATCGAGCGCCGTCTGGTCGGTCTGTTCAAGGGCTATGGGCCGCCGAACATGGCGCCGGGGGTGATCGACGTCGGCCGCGAAGCCCCTCGGACCTATGTGGCGATCCGCGGCAATCCGGAAATGCCCGGCGACGAGGTCGGTCCCGGCTACCTAACGGCGCTGGGCGGCGGCGATATTCCCGATCCGCCGCTGCACGCCGAAACGACCTACCGCCGCAAGCACCTGGCCGAGTGGATAGCGAATGAAAAGAACCCGCTGACGGCGCGCGTGATGGTCAACCGCATCTGGCAGTTCCACTTCGGGGAACCGATCGTGGAGACGCCGAGCGATTTCGGCATTCGCGCCACCGAGGTGTCGCACCCGGAGCTGCTGGACTGGCTGGCGAGGGAGTTTGTGGAGAGCGGCTGGTCGATCAAGAGGATGCACCGGCTGCTGATGAGCTCCGAGGCTTACCGGCGCACCTCCGTTCCCACGCCGTCGGCGGTGGAGAAGGACCCGCGCAACCGCTACCTGTCGCACTTCAACCGGCGGCGCTTGCAAGCGGAGGAGATTCGCGACGCGACGTTGTTCGCATCGGGCAAGCTGGACCTGGAGATGGGCGGCGAGCCGATCGTGCCGCCGCTCGACAAGGAAGAGCTCTACGGCATCACCGGCAACCCGGCGGACCGCTGGGTAGTCGCCTGGGATCCGAAACAGCACTCCCGCCGCAGCGTCTACATGTTGCAGAGAAGAGCGTTCCAGCACCCGATGTTCCAGGTGTTTGACGCCCCCGACGGCATGACGACCTGCGAGCGCCGTAACGAGTCCACCACGGCGCCGCAGTCGCTGACGCTGCTGAACTCGCGCTTCATGGTGGAGCAGTCGCAGGCGTTGGCCGAGTCGGCGGAGACAGCCGAGGCCGCTTGGCGCAACGTGTTCGGCCGCGACCCGTCTCCAGGGGAGAAAGCCGCCGCCGAGAGCTTCTTGGAAAGCCAACAGCGACGGCTGACCGACCCGCTGCGCGCCCGCGCCGAGCTGGGCCGCGGCCTGCTCAACTCCAACGAGTTCCTCTACGTCGACTAACCGACTAACCGATCAACCGACCAACCGCCATGCCCATGAACAGACGCAAATTCCTCTATAACACCGGCGCCGGCTTCGGATCCGTCGCCCTGGCGGATCTGCTCAACGCGGCTTCGACCAACCCGCTGGCGGCGAAGAGCCCGCACGGGCCGGCCAAGGCCAAGGCGGTGATCTACCTGTTCATGCACGGCGGCGTGAGCCACGTCGACACGTTCGATTACAAGCCCGAGCTGCAAAAGCGCTCGGGGCAGTCGCTGTCGCTGGAGCTGGCCAAGACGATCAAGACGAGCTTCATCCACGACCCCACCAAGGCGATCTTGCGCGGCAGCCCGTGGGAGTTTCGTCCGGGCGGCAAATCCGGTCTGCTGATCTCGGACCTCTACCCCAACCTGCGCGAGCGGGCGGACGACTTGGCGGTCATCAAGAGCTGCCACTCGAACATCTTTGACCACGCGCCGGCAATCTATCACGTCAATTCCGGCTCGCAGTTCCCCGGCAAACCCTGCCTGGGGTCGTGGGTGACCTATGGGCTTGGCACGGAGAACCAGAACCTGCCCGCGTATGTGGTGATGAGCGACGGCTCGACCAAGTCCGGACCGCCGGCCTACTCGGCCGGCTTCTTGCCGGCCGTTTACCAAGGCACGGTGTTCCGCGGCGGCGATACGCCGATTTTGCATCTGCGCAATCCGGTCGGCGTCAACAACGAGGCGCAGCGGGAGACGCTGGACTTTATCAACCAGCTTGACCAGCGCCACCTGGCCGCCCGAAGCGACGATTCCACGCTGGAGGCGCGCATTGCATCGTACGAGCTGGCCTTCCGGATGCAGGCCGAGGCGCCGGACGCCGT
>CAYOPA010000230.1:0-8528 GCA_964405625.1 uncultured Bryobacterales bacterium | reverse complement strand
TCAAAGCCGCAGTTGGTCGGCTGTCTGCCCACGCCGCACAGCCGCAGCGTATTGTTGTCGAAGTTGTAGATCTCCAGTCCGCGGTCGCCGGTGCGCCGCGGAACGCCGAAGTAGTCCCACCGCAAACCCATCGAAAGGGTCAGCTTGCTGGTGGGCCGCCATTTGTCCTGCGCGTAGAAGCTGTTGGAGAAGTTCTGGGAGGTGCCGGAGTCCGAGCGGACGCGTTTCTGCGTCGAGGTCGGCAGCCCCAGCAAGAACGCGGCGTAGGAATTGAAGTCGCTCTGGGCGACGCCGGGCGTGCCCGTCACGCCGCGATTGAAGGTAAAGAAGCCCGGGTGCCCCGAGGGCTCCAGGCTGTCGATGCGCACGTAGAGGCCGTTCCAGCCGAAGCGGACGTCGTGCTTGCCGGCCTGCCAAGAGGCGTTGCCGACGTACTGACCCTGAGGCAGCCGGAGGTTAAAGGGCGAGTTGGAGTGGTGGCGTCCGTAGGTATCGAAACCCTGGACGACGAGCCCGGGCCAGCCGCCGCTTTCACGCGTGGGGCCGTTCGTGCCGGGAATGCCGAGGAAGTCCCGCCCGAGGTTCTCATCCAGTCGGATGTTCTCGACGCCGTTCTCGATGAGCGTGTAGCCGAAATAGCCGTCGATGACCAGCGTAGGCGATACGGTGTAGACGGCGGAGTAGGTCATCGACACGGTGTCGCCGAGGCCCGTGCCGTCGTAGGAGCCACGGTTCTCGATGCCCCGGCCGCCGAGCTCGCCAAAGAGCGGCGGATTCTCGAAGCTCCAGTCGAGGTAGCTGATGCGGGCGTTCAGGTTGAGCTTATCGGTGACGTGGCCGCTGAACTTGGTGTCCACGGTTTGCCGGTCGAAGGCGAAGGCGCCGCTCGAGAAGTAGTTGGCGCCCAGGCCGCCGGAGCCGAGATTCGGCGACGGCGTCAGGGCCGCAACCTTGCTCGTAATCGGGCTGATGCGGCTCTGAGGAATGATCTTGTCGGTGAACGCCGTGCGGCCCGAACCGTTCGGGTCGCCCGTGAGCGGGTCGAAGATCGACTGTGGCGCGGCCGAGAAGTTGCCGGCGCGCATGGCGTCGGTGGGCACGTTGGCGAGCCGGAAGCTCGACTGCCGGTCCGGGGTGCCTTCATACGAGACGAAGTAGAACAGGCGATTCTTGACGATGGGGCCGCCGACGGTGCCGCCGTACTGATTCAGGATGCGCTTGGCCTGGTCCCGCGAGGCGGGCAGGAAGTAGGGGCGGGCCTTGAGATGCTGATTGTTGTGGTACCAGAAACCGGAGCCGTGCACTTGGTTGGTGCCGCTCTTGATTTGCACGTTGATGGCCGCGCCGCCGGCGAAGCCGAGGTCGGCCTCGTAACTGCTGGACTCCACGCTGACCGTCTCGATCGATTCCAGCGCCGGCACGTAGCCGGCGACGTGGGGCAGCCAACTGTTCCAAGTGGTGGCGCCGTCGACGCGCACGGCGGTCGACTGGGCCGTGGTGCCGTTGGCGTTCAACGCCAGCGCGCGCGAGGGGTTCGCGGAGAGCGAGTGCGCGTCGCGCGGGGGGCTGATACCGGGAATCGTGACGAGCAAGCTCTGGAAGTTCCTGGTAACCGGGACGGGAATGTTCTGTAGGTCCGCAGCCTGGATATCCTTGCGGATTACCGCGCTGTCAGTCTGCAGCGATTCGGCGTTGGCGGAGACTTCCACGGTCTCGGTCACTTGGCCGACCGGCAGGCTGAGATCCACGCGCACGGTGGCGTTGGCGCCCAGCGTGACGCCGCGCCGCGTGACGGTCTGGAAGCCTTCGCTGGAGGCGCTGACGACGTAGATTCCCGGCGGGATGGAGGAGACCGAGTATCGGCCGACCTCGTTGGTCGACAAGTCCCACTCGCGGCCCGTGCCGGTGTTGACGATGCGCACCGACGCCCCAGGGATCGCGCCTTGCGTATTGTCGGTCACGTTGCCGACCAGCGTTCCGACCAGAGCTTGCCCTTTTAGCCCTGGCGCCTGGACGAGCAGGCATGTTAAGGCGAACATTCCGATGGACGCACACAGGGCGTCGATCTTCAGCAGTCTGATCATGTAGAGTCTCCTCAAGCTACACATCTCAATCGAGGCGTGAGCCCCGGCGCTGGACCGACCGTGCGTGGGCCGCACAAAATTCCGTACAGCCTGCCGGACCCAGCCAAACCCCAGCCGCCACAAGTCGATCGGCGTGCCACATGCGAAGATTAGCGATGCTTCAGGAACTCACGGAAGTAGCGACCGGTATGATACGGGTAGCATCGCGGCTGAATCAGGTTGCTGGCGACCCCGTTCGGCGGCCGAGGCTCGGCCACGGGAAGGCGTCAGGGGCCCGCCGCGGTCAGCCGAGTCGCGTCGCCGTCCCGCAGCGCGACATGCCGCACCGCGATGGGCGCGTCGGCGTCGAAATCCGCCTCGATGACCGCTTCAAAAGCGTCCGGCACGCGACCGAGCTCCGCACGCAGGGACTGATTGAGCGCGGCCACGTACTTCGGTTGCGTCATGTATTCCACCGCGGCCCAGGTGCATGAGCTGTTGGCGGAGCCGATCACGGTCAGCCAGCCGCCGCCGCCGCCCGGGTTAGGGTAGCGACCGATCAGCGCGGCGCCTCGGCGGGTGGGCGCGGGCTCGTCAGGAAAGCCGGCCGGCTCACCCGGACGCGGCTGAAGGTTGTGGACCTGGAAGGTTCCGATCCGGAAGTTGCGGCTGAGCTCGATCTTTCGCAGATGCGGATTGAACTTCGGCGCCCCGATCACGATGACGTTGGCGGCCTTGATGGCGTCCCACGAAAGCACATTGCTGCGGACAACGGAGGCGTCCTTGCCGTGAATGGCCAACGCCTTGCCCATCAGGAAGGCTCCCAGCGATTCTCCGACTCCGGCGTAGTGGTGGGATGGCTCGATGGACTCGACCTGGAGCTCCTCCTCCCAGCGCTTGAGTCGCAGGCCGTCCGCGGAGCTGGCCTCTTCCGGCCAGTCATTGAGCATGGAGTCGCGAAATATGCCGATGAGCGCGTCGCCTTCCTGGCCCGGCAGGGAGAATCGCAGCCACATCGGAATCCCCAGCGAGACGATGACCGGCAGGTCCGAATCGAGGTACGGCTGCCATAGGGCTTCGAACTCGGAGTCTCGCCACAGCTCGGTGCGGCGCCCCTCCGGCGCCGCCGAGCTCAGCACGCCGCTAGCGACCGCGATGACGGTGACCGCCAGGACCACTATCACGCCCGCCGTCAGCCCCGAACGGAGGCCGTCCCAGCGCTGAATCCGCCAGGAAGGAGCGTCGGCGGGAGCATCGGGGCCGGGCGCCGGGGCGTTCGACTTGCGATCCTTGAACGCGAGAGCGAAGCCGCCCTTGGGCAGAACGACCCGGATGGCGTTGTCGCGTCCCTCCTCCAGGTAGTAGTCGGCCAGCCGCGATCGCAAGCGGCCCACCTGGACGCGGACGGAAGGGTCCGTGCGGGGATCGTAGGATGCGGCCTTCTTGCCCAGGGCCTCGACGCCGATGCGGTATTCCTTGAGGTCGTCCCCTTCGCCGGCCAAGGATCGCTCGGCCAGGTACTCCAACAGTCGCCGAAGAGCGGGCGAGCGCTTGAACGCCTCGCTCGCGAGGAGGATTTCTACCTCGCGACGTTCGACCTCTTGGTGGATAACCGCCTCCGTCACGGAAAGGATCATAGCAGAGTGGTCGGAAATGTATCCGGCGTCTTACCGGTTGCTACTTCTCAAAGCCGGACCCAGGAGTCTACACTGAAGCCTATTCGCAGGAAATTCCTTGATGTGCATTCGCCCACTGCCCTGGCTTGTCCTCCTCGTTCTATGCACGTCAGCCGCCCGCTCCGATGACGCCGTCGAGACGTTCGAGCGGGACGTTCGCCCGCTGCTGGTGGAGCGCTGTGGAATGTGTCATGGCCCCGCGCTGAAGACCGGCGGCGTGGACCTGACCACTCCCGAGGGGCTGCGGGCGGCGGACCACGAGCTCGGCCTGCTACGGGCGGACGAGCCGGAGCGCAGTCGCCTGCTGGCCGTGCTCGGCTGGGACGAGAAAGTGAAGATGCCGCCGGCGGGCAAGCTGGAACCGACCGAGCTCGCCGTCTTGGACGCTTGGTTGCGCGCGGGAGCGGCGCTGCCCGCCGCCCACGACCAGCCGACGCAATCCAGCGCCGCCGCGACAGCCGCCGAGCGCGCCGCGCACTGGGCCTTCCAACCGGTGGCGTGGCCCGCCGAGCCGGAGGTTCGCGCTGTCGATTGGGTGCGCAATGACGTCGACCGCTTCATCCTGGCCCGCCTCGAGGAGGCCAGCCTGGAGCCCCCGGCCGAAGTCGACAAGTTCACTATGTTGCGCCGCGCCAAGTACGATCTGCACGGATTGCCGCCCAGTCCCGAGGAGGTCGAGGAGTATCTGGCGGACTCCGACGTCGGCGCTTATGCACGGTTGATCGACCGTCTGCTGGCTTCGCCCCGCTACGGCGAGAAGTGGGGACGGCATTGGCTCGATGTCGCCCGATACGCTGAGACCGGCGGCATCGACGAGAACAAAGCCTACCCCGAGGCATGGCGCTACCGCGAGTACGTCGTCGACTCGTTCAACCGCGACACGCCGTTTGATCAGTTCATCGTGGAGCAATTGGCGGGCGACCTTCTGCCGCCGCCGGTGGGGCAGGAAGTCAACTACCGAGGACGCATCGCGACGGGGTTTCTGGGGCTGGGTCCCAAGGCCATCGTGGAGCAGGACAAGACCAAGCAGCTCTATGACGCAATCGACGAACAGATCGACACGGTCTCCAAGGCCTTCCTCGGGCTGACGATCGCCTGCGCCCGCTGCCACGATCACAAGTTCGACCCCATCTCGACGCGGGATTATTATTCGATGGCCGGGATCTTCCGGAGCACCCGTCTCTACGAAAAGCTCGAAGGACGCAGCTCGCAGATCCATCTGTTACCGCTCGTCCCCGACGAGACCTATCTGCGCTACAAGCGCCGTCAGGACGAGATCGCGGCCAAGAAGCTCGAGATCGAGGCGATCATCGAGCCAGAGGTCACCGACTACATCTACCGCGAACGACACCCAAGGCTGGCCGAGTACATGCTGGCGGCCTGGAGGGTCGAGCGCGAGGGGGCGGACGTCAAGGAGCTGGCGCAGTCGGAGAACCTGGACCTGACGGCGTTGGAGCGGCTGGCGCAGTATCTGGCTCCGGATGGATCGTTCCGTCCCTATCTGACGAAGTGGCGTGAGGCGCAAGCGGCGGACGCGCCCGCGCTCGCCGCCGAGTACGCCGCGATGATTCGCGAGCCGGCCGAACGCTGGCGGGGCATCCTGGCCAAGTGGTCGGGCGACGTCCTCCGCGCGATCGAACAGGGCAAACAACCGCCGCCGAAGATTCGCTTCGAGGGGTTCGCCTTCACCAAGGAGTCCGAGCGCTTCTTTGGAGAGATCTCCTTCCTGGCCAGTACCTTCAATGAGCGTGATCGCGCCGACGGGGCTTTTGCGATCGCGGCGAAGGAGCGCAAGCAGTACTTGTCGGCCGAGACGCTGGCGCGGGTCGAGACGATCGAAGGCGAGCTCAAGGAGTTGGAGGCCACTGCCGAGCCGCTGCCGTCAATGACGCACGGGGTGGCCGAGGGAGAGGATTTCGAGCAGCGCGTCTTCATTCGCGGAAACCACGGCAACCTCGGCGAGCCGGCGCCGAAGCGGTTTCCGGCCGTGCTCGACCGGCAGAAGCGCGAGCCGGTGCGCTCGGGCAGCGGGCGGTTAGAGTTGGGCCGCTGGCTAGGCTCGGAACAGAATCCGTTGACGGCGCGCGTGCTGGTAAACCGCGTCTGGCAGTGGCACTTCGGCGAGGGGCTGGTTCGTACGCCCGACAACTTCGGCCTGCGCGGCGAGGCGCCGACGCATCCAGAGCTGCTCGACCGGCTGGCCGCAACCTTCATGCGGCAGGGCTGGTCGATCAAGCAACTGCATCGTATGATCATGACGTCAGCGACCTACCGCGCCTCGTCGCAGATTACGCCGGCGGCGTGGGAGAAGGACCCGGCCAATCGGCTGTGGTCGCGCTTCCAGCGCCGGCGGCTGACGGCCGAGGAGATGCGCGACTCGTGGCTGGCGGTCGACGGCTCGCTGGAGCTGAGTACCGGCGGCATGCTCGACGCCGTGGACCTGGACCGCGGCAAGGACCGCCAGGGTCCCGCCAAGATGGACGAAAGCATGCGTCGTACGCTCTATCTGCCGGTCGATCGCAATCAGCCGGCGACGATGATGGCCCTGGCGGACTTCGTCGACTCAACCACCAGCGCAGCCCGGCGCGAGGAGACCTACATCGCTCCGCAAGCGCTGTATCTGATGAACAACGACTTCTTCGAGCAGCGAGCCCGGACTTTTGCCGCACGGCTACTGGAGTCGGCTGGTCTGACCGACCGCGAGCGTATCGAGCAGGCCGTCCGACAGGCTTGGGGGCGTCCGGCGGAGACGGCCGAGCTCGACGACCTGAGCCGCTTCGTGGCCTCGTACCCCAGCCGGCGGACCGAGTCCGCGGCGCCGACAGGGTGGGTGAGCTTGTGCCGCCTGCTGCTGGCCTCCAACAACTTCTTCTACATCGACTGAGCGTGCTTGTGATGCATCCAAGGAACCTGCTTCAACGTCCGATCTCGCGCCGCACGTTGCTGCGCAACGCGGCCTGCGGCTTCGGCTCGCTCGGTTTGGCTGGGCTGCTGAGCGAGCAGCAGCAGGCCCTGGGGGCGACGCTGAGCCCACTGGCGCCCCGGCAACCGCATTTCGCGCCGCGCGCCAAGCGTGTGATCTTCCTGTTCATGAGCGGCGGCCCGTCGCACATTGATTCCTTCGATCCCAAGCCGAAGCTCGACGAAGACCACCTCAAGCCGCTGCCGTTCAAGATGGAGCAACAGTTCCAGCCCACGCTGGACTACTTCGGCAACCTCATGAGGTCGCCGTGGGGCTTCCGGCAGTACGGCCAGAGCGGACTGCCGGTTAGCGACCTCTTCCCTGAAACCGCGCGATGCGTGGATGAGCTGTGTGTGATCCGCTCCATGGTGGGCGACGGGCTCGACCATGGCGGCGCAATGTTGCAGATGCATACCGGGACGGTGAACCTGACGCGCCCGTCGCTGGGCTCGTGGACGCTCTATGGTCTCGGCACGGAGAACCAGAACCTGCCCGGCTTCGTAACCATACGCCCGCACGCAGGTCACAGTGGCGCCCGCAACTGGAGCGCGGCCTTCCTGCCGGGGGCCTATCAGGGAACGCCGCTCGGAACCTCCCGCACGCCGGTGGAGCAACTCCGTAAAGAGCCGATCGAGAACCTGATGCCAAGCGGCCGGACTACGGACGAGCAGCGCTACGAGCTCGAAATGCTGGCCAAGCTCGACCGCCGTCACGCCGAGTCGCGGACCTACGACGAACGGTTGGAAGCGCGGATCCAGACCTTCGAACTGGCGTTTCGCATGCAGGCCGAGGCGCCGGAAGCGTTTGACACGGCCCGTGAGTCGGAGTCCGTGCAGAAGCTCTATGGCATGGATGAGGCGCGCACGGCGGACTTCGGCTGGCAGTGTCTTCTGGCGCGGCGGCTGGTCGAGCGTGGGGTGCGCTTCGTCCAATGCACGCACGAAGGCTGGGACCAGCATACGGAGTTGGCCAGGTTGCATTCCAAGAACGCCGCCGAGGTCGACAAGCCGATCGCCGGGCTTTTGCGGGACCTAAGGTCGCGCGGCATGCTAGACGAAACGTTGGTGGTGTGGGGTGGGGAGTTCGGGCGCACGCCGTTCATGGAGCGCGACGGCCGGGACCATAATCCCTACGGTTTCACGATGTGGATGGCGGGCGGAGGCGTGAAGGGCGGATTCGCCTACGGGGCCACGGATGATTACGGCTACCACGCCGTGGAGGACCGCATGCACATCCATGACCTGCACGCGACCATCCTGCGCCTGCTCGGAGTGGACCATACCCGGCTGACCTACCGCCATAACGGCCGTGACTTCCGGCTCACCGACGTGCATGGCACGGTTGCCGAACGCATCCTGGCTTAGCCCCGCGCCGACGAGTCAAGATGTCAGCGCTGTTGGCATCGCCATCATAGCTGGCGATGCATCGCAATCCCCACGGTCTCGCCGGGGAAGAGCTGCTCGCCGTGACGGCGTTCTCTCTGCTGGCTGCCAACCCCTCCGCACCGAGCTGCGGCTCCAAGAAAGGCGGGTTTCCCTCAGCCCGTGGTTCGCGAGATCGGCATGGCAAAAGTTACGACAGCCCGTATTGCTGCTCGCAGCGGGCGTCGAGTAATAGGGACCAGCTCCTCTATCGCCAGAACGAACAACACCAGCCGCAGACCATCCGCGATACGCTGCCGATTCTGCTCGGCGTCTCCTCTCCTGATCGCTAAGAACTCGAGTCAAGGCTACGCGATGTACTGCGTGAGCTCAAGCTGAACAGCTGAACGCTAAGCTCCTAGAGCAGGCGCGCGATGCCATAGAGACGTCGCACGAGAAAGCGATA
>CAYOPA010000229.1:0-8544 GCA_964405625.1 uncultured Bryobacterales bacterium | reverse complement strand
ACGGCCGCCAGCTCGCGCGGGGTCAAGGCGCTGTCGTCCTTCTTCATCTGCATCAGCTTGGTCGGGCTGACGCCCAGACGGCGCAGGCCCTGAACCTGGTGCAAGGTGCAATAGCGGCAGCCGTTGGCCATGGAGACGGCGAACGAGACGTGCAGCAGCAGCTCGCGGTCCGCCTCGGCGCCCTGCCGGGTGGAGCCCCAGTAGCCGCGCCAGGCCGAGGCGATCTCGGGGCTCTGCATCATGATCATGGCCCGCATGGAGTTCGGCAAGCCGCCCTCGCGCGCCGCTTGCTGGGCGGCCCACTCCATCTCGCCGTCGGAGATGAGCCGCACGCGCGCGGGCGGCGCGACATAAGTGGAAGGGGGCGCGGCCCACTCCGTGTCCAGCGCCCAGGGCTCGACCGGCAGGCGCAGGCCCTCGGCGAAGCGAGTGAAGTAGTTGAAGAAGCAGACAGTTAACGTCAGCTCGACCACCTGGGAGTCGCTGAAGTGGGCGCGGGTGGCGCGGAACTCTTCGTCGCTGACGCCGAGCACGCCGCCGCTCAGCCCCTCGGCGTAGCGCAAGCCGGCCTGCCGCTGCGGCGAGAGCGACTCCGTCTTGCCGTTGTCGATCGCGGCCAGCAGCTCTCGGCCCGACGGGCGGGCGCGCAGGAAGCGCTGCATGTGGGCGGCGACGTAGAGGCTGCCGTAGGATTGGCGATGCGCAAGCCCATCGCCATTTTGAGCTCGGGCTCAAGCGCGCCGTCTTCGAGGACGCTCTTGATGAGGCGGGAGAACGGCGCGGCGGCCTCGGGGACGGCGGCGAAGGCGAGCAGGTAATTGGGGGTGCGGCCGGAGCCGACGGGCTCCAGGGAGGCGACCTCGCCGGGGAGGGTCTTCGCCAAGGCCACGCGCGGCGTGGCGTCAACCCGCAGGCGGGCGGCGCGGTTGAGCTCGTCGAGGGGGGTCTGGGAGCGGGCGGCCCCGGGGGCGAGCAGGGCGGCGGCGAGGAGCAGGGGTGAAATGATCTTCCGCATGGGGAGGAGCGCCTCTTTGGAATGAGGGTAGCATCGTGGGCGGCGGGGCGCGAAGGGGAAGGTCGGCCGGAAAGTCGAGCTAGCGGGGTTTGTCAAAGCCCCAATAAGGCCCAATCCCTGATCCACTCCGCAATGACTGGCGCAACGTTCAGATGCTCTTTGATTCTTTCTCAGGGGGCTCGATGACCCACCGGCAGTTTCGTGCGAAATACCGCCTCGTAGAGTCTGTTTTGGGTCCGCAGACCTTTGAATGTGCTGGCTCGTCCCGCAACGGAGCTGGGAAGACGGTCTGGCTTTTGGCTCTAGCCTGCCCCGCGGTTACCGCGGCCAGTGCATACCCCTCATGTCCTTGCATAACGCGCTGAGGACCGACGCCTTCGTCTTGGAGAACGTCGTTTCGGTACACTGACATCGGGTCGCCATCTTCGTCGTCCTCGAAGGCTGCTGACGTGGGTCGGTAACGCCCAAGGTTGGCATCGAAGTGGAAATGCCTGGGCGGTATCCGTCGGAGCAGGTCAACAGAGTCGGCAAGATGCGTTTGCCCGGCATCAGGAAAATTCTCGCGACACTCCTCTATCGTGCTCAAAATGTTGCCGTCTAGCTCCCTAAAGTGAGAGTCGATTCAGCCATTTCCCTAGGACCGGCAGGGTGAGATCGTCGACGGGGCTCTCAATCGCTTCACCGGTCTCTAGGTCTTCCGCAAAGAACCGAATACTCGAGGGAGAATCCACATATACCTCAAGATCGATCCCGTTGGTGCTCCAGTCCAACTGAACGCCTCCACGAACTCGAGGCACCACGGCCGGAGCTGGAGCCGCCCCCGGAAGGATTTCGTCGAGCAGCAAGATCGCCGCGCGTGCGTTCTCCGTATGGACCGGTCTGGCCGAGTGAGAGTTCCAGCCCTCTTCGAGCGCGAGAATCTCCGCCATCTGATCGACCACACTTCGCATGTTCGAGCGTACTGGCAACCGGCTGGAGACCGTCAGCGACACCTCCGACTGAGTCCTTTGAATTCGAACTCGGAGCCGATTCCGCGGACCAATTCCACTACTCTCCACAGGTAGGCAAGTAAGTCTGGTGAGGTCGGCCCGAGGGAACTCAGGCTGCTCCGTGGAGAACGACTGGGCCAAAACGGCGGCCTCTGCAGGGCTGAACATTGGGTGTGTCCAAGTCATTCGACCTCTCCCGCTTCGAAGAACATCCCCCAAACTTCGTGCATTGCTGGCGTTGTCAACTCCTCAAAACCCTTGACAATCCACCGTCTTCCTTCGTCGAAAAAGGCGAACCAGCCCTCAAGGCCAGGGGCAAGTGGCGCGCCCCGTGCAGTCAGGGTCATCCGAAAGATTGGCTCCTTCGTTTCTGAATCCCACGCCGGATCGACAGACACGAGCAACCTCCCGCGAGGCTCCCCGGACACAGCCTTCATCAGAAAGCGGAGCCCAAACCCGCCATCCTCGGGTCTCGGCAGAAACTTAGCCTTCGGCTCGGACAACACTACGGAGAACACTTTGCCGATCTGCCCGTGACTCTCCCAGATTCCAGAGGGCCTAATGTGATTGACGTACGTCACCTCACATTGGTTGACGAGAATCGGACCGAGGCCTTCGCCCTCGAGGAACTCCTCCAGGACACGGACCTTGCTGACAAAGACTCCTCGTCTTTGTTCGTATCGCTCGTATGCGTTGTCACCACGGTGAGCCTGGATCCGGCGCCAGTTGTCGATGAAGCGGTCGCGCTGAACCTGGATAAGCCGGGTTCCAGAGGTGTTCAGGAACCACAGTCGAGGAGCGACCAGCCCCTCCTCGATCGTAACGTTGACCGGTCGAGCTGGCTTCCTGAACTCCTCGATTGCAGGCCGCAGAGGTGGTTGCTCCGCAACGCCGGGAAAGCTCTCGCGGAACCTCCCCCAAAGCAAGCCCAGGTGGGCTGAAGTCAGACCGTCGATCGGATCAAACTGAAGGCCAAGAACGCTTTCGACGATCGGCGGACTCTTGAAGTCAGGCAGGTCCCGGGGTCGGTGAACGTTCAAAATCCTCTCTCGCTCACAGCGAAGTCTAGCAAAACGCGGGCGGACATCGTTTCCGGTTCGCGTGTCGGGCGGCAACGCATAGTATATGGCACTTTTTTGCTTGAGTGTGCTGGGCCGAACTGTGTCATGTGGAAGCTGGGAACACGGGCCGTCCTTCGCCATCGGAAGATTCTTGAAGCCCCTCGCCCAGCACTCCGTTCTTGGGCGGTGGAGGGAACGAACTGCGGGCCGTCGCAGTTCTCGGTCCTACCTGCAGAACAATCATCGACGTTTAGCTTGATCCTCGCCGGCTGGAGAATCCTGAAGCCCTTCCGGGATCGGCGGCTGGACCCGTCTGCGTCTAGGCCCCGAGGCCCTGCTTGAACCGGCGACTAGTTATTGGACTGAATCGAAGGAATCGTCATAACCCCTTTTGTGATCAGCGGTCGCTGGCGGAGAGGGAGGGATTCGAACCCTCGGTAGCGCTTTAAGGCACTACGACGGTTTAGCAAACCGCTGCTTTCGACCACTCAGCCACCTCTCCGCGGGGACGGTCGATCGGCGCACCGATACTTCTGGAGTCTACCACAGGGGCCGCGCGGCGGCGCCGCCCTTTATTCCGAGTCGTCGAGGCCGGGGTCCATCTTGGCCAGCACCTGGTCGAACAGGTCCTGCTTCTTGGACTTCTTCTTCGCTCCGCCTTTGCCGTGGCGGTACTTGTGCTCGAAGTAGCAGGTGCGACACCGAACCACCGCCGGTTCCTCGCTGACGAGGGCGGCGACCTGGTGGTTCGTCAGCAGACGACACTTGCTGCAGTAGTCGTCCACGATGTCGCCGAGACGATACTCGGCCATGCGGAAACCCCCTTATGGTCCGGCTGAGCGGCGGATGCGCCGCGAGCCGGCTATTTCTGCTCGAAACAGTAAAGCTTCTCGGCGGTGCGCAGGAAGATCTGGCTGCCGACCGCCACCGGGCTGGCCAAGGTGTGGCCGTTGAGCTTGTTCACGCTCAGGATCTCAAATGTCGAGCCCGCTTTGAGCACCGTCGTCACGCCTTCCTCGTTGGTGGCGTAGATTTTGCCGTCGGCCAGCAGCGGCGAGGAGCTGTAAGTGCCCGGCTCGGCGCGTTCGGGACCCCACACGGGCTTGCCGGTCTTGGGGTCGAGCGCGCTGACGATGCCGCGGTCGTTGACCACGTAGATCAGCTTGCCGTCGGTGGTCGGGGTCGGCACGTCGGAGCCCAGATCGTTGGACCAGACCGTCGCCTTCTTGGTGATATCCCCTTCCCCGCCCGCCCTGAAGGCGATGAACGGCTTGCCGCGCGTGCTGGTGGTGTAGACCACGTCGCCGATGATGATGGACGAGGCGATGGTGCGGTAGAAGCGCTCCGCGCCGGGGTTAAAGCCGCCCATGCGCCAGATTTCCTTACCCGTAGCCAGGTCATGGCCGGTGACGTAGTCGCCGCCGGAGACGACGAGCTGCTCCTTGCCGTCGGCCTTGACGATCAAGGGTGTGGAGTAGTCGTCGGGCGACTCGTGGGTGGCGTCGGTGGGGCGGTCGACTTTCCAAAGCGTCTTGCCGGTGTTAGGGTCGACGGCGAAAACGTAGGAAGGATCGTCGGTCTTCATGCCGTGCAGCACCTGCACATAGAGCTTGCCTTTGTGCAGCAGCGGCGTGGAGGCGTAGCCGTGGTTGAGGCCGAACTCGCCATAGTCGGACTCGATCTCGCGGGCCCAGAGTTCCTTGCCGGAAAACTCAAAGGCGCGCATGGAGCCGCCGCCGGTCATGGTCCAGATGCGCTTGCCGTCGGTGATCGGCGAGGGCGAGGCGAGGTTCTGCTTGCGGTAGACGCGGTTGCCGTCGCCGATGACCTTGGTCCAGCGGACAGCGCCGGTGTTGCGGTCAATGGCCAGCAGCAGGATCTTGTCGTGCTTGGCGCCATCGTCAACCTTAGCGGCGGCGGGACCGCCGCCTTCCTGGTACTGTTGAAGCTGGCTGAAGCCCTGTTGGGCGGACGTGACCAGGACCGTATCGCCCCAGATGATGGGCGTGCCGGCGCTCCAGCTTGGCAGCTCGACCTTCCATTTGACGTTCTCGGTCTCGCTCCAGCTCACCGGCAAGCCGCTCGCATCCGGCGCCGAGCCGTTGAAATTCGGTCCGCGCCACTGCGGCCAGTCAGCCGCGAAAGCCGTCATCCCCGCCAAACACAGCAGGGCTCCCAGTTGCAGTCGTAGTCGCATTTTCAGTCGTCCCCTAACTCTTTGCTCTCAAGACTCAACGGCGCAGGCCGCGCGAATCAGGTTACCCGGATTCAGGGGTGTCGGCGGGATGGGAGCGCTGGTAGGCGGGATGGTACCAGTGGCCGCTGGCGAGCTCGCGCCGCAGCTCGGCGCCGCTGGGCGCCGGCCCTGGGAGGCGGCGCGCCGCCCAAGTTGCGCGCGCCAAAAAGACCATGGCGGCGGCCTTTCGACCGGCTCGCCAGCGACTGAGGGCGGCTCGCCAGTAGCCGTCGGCGAGGAACTGTCCGGGTCGTTCGAGCCGGTCGATGAGGTCGCGATGGCGACGGTGCAAGAGCTCGCGGATGCGATGGTAGTCTTTCGATATCGTGCCGGTCATCGACGACTCGTGCCGGCGGTACCAGTACAGCGGGCGCGGGTCGTGGGCCGCGCGGGCGCCGGCGGCGAAGGCGGAGAGCCAGAAGTCGGTGTCCTCCTGGCCGCCGCGCAGCAGCGCCTCCTCGCAGTAGCCGCCGGCGGCCTGCCAGAGCGTTTTTCGCCACATCGTCCCGGCGCCGGGCATGCGCTTGCGCGCCAGAAAGGCTTCGGCGTCCTGGGCCTGGGTCAGCCAGACGCCGGTCCGCGCGCCGAAGTAGCGCAAGCGCCCGAACAGCGCGTCGGCGGATGGCTCGCGGCGGGCGAGATCGAGCAGGGCTTCCAGGCAGACGGGCTCGAGCAGGTCGTCGGCGTCCAGCGGCAGGACCCACTCCGCGCGGGCTTGTTCGAAGCCGGTGTTGCGGGCGGCGGCGAGGCCTCGGTTGCGTTGGTGGCGCGTGAGCCGGATGCGCGGATCGGCCAAGGAGGCCACGACCGCGGCCGGGTCTCCCTGGCTGGAGCCGTCGTCGACCACGATCGCCTCCCAGTCCGGGCGCGTCTGCCGCCGCACCGACTCCAGGCAGTCGCGCAGCAACTCGGCCTGGTTAAAGACAGGCACGATAACGCTGACGGCGGGCTCTTGGGCCTGCGATGAGGCCTGGAATCGCGGTCCGATCCGCTCGGGCAGAGAGCGGTAGGCGTCCAAACCGGCGGCGATTTGGCGCTCGGCTTCCCGCAGCAGCTCGGGGCGCCGGGCCTCGGCCTGCTCCCACAGGCTGATGGCGGTTTCGATGAGGCGCTGGGGGTTGTCGAGGGTCGCCGGCATGCACGAGGGGCCGAACAGGTCGTGCAGGCCCTCGAACTTGCCGCGGTAATACGGTGAGGCGGCGAGCCCGACAGCCGGGATTCCTTGAGCCAGGGCGAAGACGGCTGCGTGGTAACTGCCGGTGACGACGAGGCGGCAGCGGGCGATTTGGGCGATGACGGCGGCCGAGTCGGCGAGCTCCGCGCCGCCGTCGCCGCCGAGGAGGGCCGCGATGGCTTCCGGGTCGGAGGAGTTGGGGGGATGGGAGATCGGGACGGGCAGCAGCGGCGCGCCGAGGCGTCGGCCGAGCTCGCGCAGGGCCTCGCCGAGCTTGCCGACGGCTTCCGGCGGCACGCCGCTGTAGTCGGCGAGCCGGAGGTTAACGCCGATGGCGGCGCCGAGAGCATCCGGCCGGGCCCGGTAGGCCTCTTCCAGAGCGTCGTCGCCGGTAAGCAGCCAGTCGGCGCCGAGCCCTTCGAGCAGCTTGCCGCCTAGGCGCTTCTCTCGCAGAAACAGAGCGCTGGCGCGGGGCAGAAGCTCTTCGGCGCGGGCGCGCAGCTCGGGGTCGGACCAGGGGCCGAGGCCCTGGCCGACGAGGACGGTGGGTTTGCCGTTGCGTTGGGCTAGGGCGAGCAGCTCCAGGGTGGAGAGAGCGTGGTCGCGAAAGGCGTCGTTGAAGCCGCCGGCGCCGCTGAAGAAGACCAAGTCGGCGGCGTCAAAGAAAGCGGCGAAGCGGCCGAGCGGATTTTGCGAGGCGCACAGATCGCGCAGCAGCAGCGGCAGGGGCGTGACGGCGGCGGCGCGCAGGAACTGACCCCGCGCGGAGGCGTCGAGCGGCTCAACGCCGCGGCAGAGCCGGGCGAGCGCATCAGGCGCGCGGGTGACCGCCGCCAGCTCGGCGTCCGGCCAGAGAGCGCGGAGGCGCTCCACCGAGGCCGCCAACATGGCCGCGTCGCCGAGGTTGCCGAGCTTGTAGCCGCTGGGCTCAATGAGGATGCGCATCGGCTGGGAGGTTCCTTGGGAGCTACTCGCTCGCCCCCCGGCGGTGGCGCCAACGATCCAGCGCCACGGCCGCCACGATGATGGCGCCGGTGAGGATCTCCTGCACGTAGTTGGGCACGCCTTGCATGGACAGGCCGTTGCGGATGACGGCCATCAGCATGGCGCCGGCGACCGAGCCCAGCACGCTGCCCTCGCCGCCGGAGAGGCTGCCGCCGCCGATGACCACTGCCGCGATGATGTCGAGCTCCATGCCGCGGGCGGCCGTGGGGTCGCCCACGGTGAGCCGGCAGAACTGCATCAGCCCGGCGAAGCCGGTGAGCAGTCCCCCGAGAGTATAAATCCACAGCTTGGTGCGCTCCACGCGGACGCCGCAGATGCGGGCGGTGTGCTCGTTGGAGCCGATGGCGAACATGTGCCGGCCGAGCACGGTGTGGCGCAGCGCCAGCGCCGTCGCCACGGCCAACAGCGCCGTCGCCCACACGCCTGGCGCCACCAGCAGCCAGGGCGGGTTGGGGAACTTGGCCAGCAGCGAGCTCAGCCATGTAAGCGGGGCGTCGATCTTCTGCTCATTGGCCAAGCCGGTGGCCAAGCCGCGAAAGATCAGCAGCGTTCCCAAGGTGATGATGAACGGCACCAGCCGCAGGCGCGTGATGAGAGCGCCGTTGACCAGCCCGCACAGCGCGCCGGTGACGATTCCGCCAATCGCGGCGACCAGCGGCGAGAGCCCGGCTTCGAGCATCTTGGCGATGATGACCGTCGTCAGCGCGATCTGCGAGCCGACGCTGAGGTCGATGCCGCCGGAGACGATGATGAGGGTCATCCCCAAAGCGCCGGCGGTGACGATGACGCTCTGGGTCAGGACCGTGACGCTGTTGAAAGAGGAGTAAAACGACTCGCCGACCCAGACGCAGAACAGCAGATAGACGGCGACCAACCCCAGCAGCGGCCCCAGATTGCGCAGGCGGGACAAGCCACGATTCTAGCCGACTCCATCGAGCGGACGACGCGCCGTGACGGCGATGCGGGGCGCCACCGCCGCCGGCCAAGGCAGGGCGTCGAGCAGCCGGGCCAGCAGCCCGGCGGGTCCGTCAAGGTGGTCGGCGTGGAGCGGCGCGGGCCGAACG
>CAYOPA010000228.1:0-8605 GCA_964405625.1 uncultured Bryobacterales bacterium | reverse complement strand
CCCATGTTGACGAAGCTCGTCAGCCGCTTCCCTGAGCCGAAATCGGGGCCGAAATCAAAGACTGGGCTGGAGCCGAGTAGGTCGCCGATGCCGAGAATTTCGTTGCGCACGTTGATCTCAAAGGCGAACGCCCCGGCGCCTGCGCTGAGGCCCAGGTCGTTGAACAGGATCAGGAAGTCGTAAGCGTCGTCGTGGTTGCGGTAGAACGACTGCCCGACGGCGAAGACGTCGAGATCGCGGTCGGATTGGAAGATCTCCGCGAAGCCGCCGGGGCCGCTCGCCCCAAAGCCGCGGGAGACGTCCACCGACGCTGCCTCGGCGGCGAGGCGGCCCGGAAAAACGCCGACGACGGCTTTGACCAAGTCGAGCTCGATGTAGTGGAAGGCAATGCGCCCGTCGGCGTGCATTTCAAGCTGGAAGGTCTGCCGACGGCCGTTGCTGAACGGGCTGAATAGCGGGACGCCGTCCCAGGTAAAGACCGCCCGGTCCGGTTGCAAGTAGGAACGGACGCGGGCCGAGAAGCGCGACGGGTCCAAATCGACGAATAGCGGAGCGATGCGCGGCGGCCCGCTCATGGCCCGCGCCACCGTGCGGCTGAAGCTTCGATTGTCGCCCTCCTCAAACGTGACATGGCCGTCGGAGCCAACAAAAACAGTGCGGTGGTCCTTGCCAAAGAACGGGAAGTCGAACGGCAACTCCACCTCAGCGAAGTCGTCGTCGCCCAGGCCCAGAGGTAGTCCGCTTTCGCGCGCTTCCACGATCGGGGCGACCGGCCTGGCTGTGCCACGGTACCCGGCGGCGCCGATCGGCTCGAATCGCAGCGTCAGGTGGTTGATGTCAACCGGATTGATCGGCGGCAGCACGCCGCGCGAGGTGTCCAGGATGGCGATGTGGCCCTGGTCTTGCAAAGGGGCGGAAAGCTCTTCGGAAAGCGCCGCCGAGCCGCGCGCCAGCGCCTGGCGGTGCAGGAAGCGTTCGGTGAGGACCCGGCCGCGGTAGGCGCCGCTGACGGATTCTTCTTCGGCGGCATGGAGCGAGGGTGGGACCGGGAGCGCGGCCAACAGGACGAGAAAGAGCCTGAATAGCATGGAGATAGGAACCTACGGCCATTCTGGCCGATTCACGCCCCATGGCGCTGGAAGCGGGGTATGAAGTCAGACGCGGGCTCGTTGTTGCGCACGCCCGTTCGGCGTGCAGGGTCGTCGCGTATCGACGACCTGCCTTCAAAATTACTCGGCCTTCTCGCCAAAAAGGCCGATCTGGTCCTTGCCCGGAATCGCCTTGCGTCCGGTCTTGCGGCGGTTCGCCGGGGTTCCGATCACGCCCAGCACCTTCAGCTCGCGTAGCGCCGCCAGCGGCACGTAGATCCGCTGTGTGTTCGAGTTAGCGTCCGGCGGGCTGAAGGTCACGCCCGGGTCGCCAAGCTGCAACAGGTCGTTCGACATCACCCCTTCGTAGGACTCGCCGTCACGAAACGTAAGGCGCACCCATAGCCCGTCCAGCTTCGGGCGCGAGCCGAAAACCCGCTTCTCCCCGTCCTCTCTGGGCGGGCCCTTGAACTCGCGCACGAAATAGATCGCGCGGATCTGCTCGTAGGGGACCACCTCCACCTGCGCCGAGCGCCGCAGGATCTCCACGCCGTCAGCGCGCTGGAAGGTCTGTTGCGAGACGTAGCCCTCGATGTAGGAGCTGTCCATCCGCCGCAGATAAACGCTTTTTGTGGTGGAGCTCGCCATCGACCGCCCTTGTAAAGGGCTTGTCCGTCAGCATACGATTCGATAGGACAAGTGGTCAACGAATTGTTCCAGTGAGCGACCTTCGCCAACACAGCCTGCTGCGGGAGTATCTCGACTACTGCCGCGTCGAGAAGGGCTTGGCGAAAAACTCTTTGGAGGCCTACGGGCGTGATTTGGGGCGCTTTTTCGCCGGGTGCGGCGAGATCGGCGCCGAGCCGTCGGCGGCCTCGGCGGACCATCTCCGCCAGTACATCGACTCCCTGCGCGAAGCGGGCCTGGGCAGCCGCTCGATCGCCCGGGCGCTGACCAGCCTGCGGGTTTTCTATCGCTATCTGCTGCGTCACGAGCGTATCGCCGCCGACCCCACCGCCGATCTGGCCGCGCCGGGGCAGTGGAAGCAGCTTCCCAAGTTTCTGACGCTCGAAGAGGTGGACTTGCTGCTGGCCGCGCCCGATCCCGCCACGCCGCAAGGGGGCCGCGACCGGGCGATGTTACAGCTTCTTTACGCCACCGGCCTGCGGGTAAGCGAGCTGGTCGGGCTGCCCCTGCGCGCGCTGCACCGCGAGATGGGCCTGCTGCGCGTGCGCGGCAAGGGCGACAAGGAGCGCCTCACGCCTGTCGGCCGCGATGCGCTGACCGCCATCGAAAGCTATCTCGAAAACGATCGCCCCGCCCTGCTCAAGCGGCGGACCGCCGCGGAGATGTTCGTCACCTCGCGCGGTTCCGGCATGACGCGCCAGGGTTTTTGGACACTGCTCAAGAAGTATCGGCTGCTGGCCGGGATCTCCAAGGAGATCTCGCCGCACCTGCTGCGCCACAGCTTCGCCACCCACCTGCTGGAGCGCGGCGCCGACCTTCGCAGCGTACAGATGATGCTGGGCCACTCGGATATCTCGTCCACGCAGATCTATACGCACGTGCTGCGTGAGAGACTGCGGAAGGTCTATGACGAAGGGCATCCGCGAAGCTGACGGCAATCTCCGGATCGCATCCCTGTTGCCGGCCGCGACGGAGATCGTCGCCGCGCTGGGCTTGGAGGCGAAGCTGGTTGGACGCTCCCATGAGTGCGACTTTCCGCCGAGCGTGGAGCGGCTGCCCGTTCTGACGCGGTCGCGGGTCCTGCTGGAAGGCTCCAGCGCCGAGATCGACCGGCAGGTGCGCGACCAGGCCGCGGCGGACCCGGCGGCGGACGCGCTGGGGATTTACGAGGTGATCGCCGAGGAGCTCGAACGCGTCGCCCCGACGCATGTGGTCACGCAAATGCAATGCGAGGTCTGCGCCGTGAGCCCGCGCGACGTGGAGCGGGCGCTGCAAGGGATGACGGGGAGCCACGCCCGGCTAATCTCCTTGGCCGCGATGGATCTGGACGGGGTGATGCAGGATTTTCTGGCCGTCGCCGAAACGCTGGGCGACCCCGGGGCGGGGGAGAGGTTGGTCGGCCGCTGCCACGAGCGCTTGGACGGCCTGCGCCATGCGACGGAGCGACTCGAACGCCCGCGCGTGCTGCAATTGGAGTGGCTGGACCCGCCGATGTCGGCCGGACACTGGACGCCGGAGCTGATCGAGATCGCCGGGGGCGAGCCGGCGCTGGGCGCGGCGGGCGGCAAATCCATTCGCTTGAGCTGGGAGGAGATCGCCGCCGCCGACCCGGATGTCATCGTTTTGGCGCCGTGCGGCTTCAGCCTGCCCAGAATCGGCGAAGAGCTGGCGCTGCTCAGCGCCCGGCCCGACTGGCTGCAAATGCGGGCGGTCCTCGAAAACCGGGTGTTCTTGGCTGACGGCAACCAATACTTCAACCGCCCCGGTCCGCGCCTAGTAGAATCGGCAGAGATCCTGGCCGAGATTCTTCACCCCGAAGCCGACGGCTTCGGGCATCGCGGGCGCGGTTGGGTCGCCGCCGGAACGTCCTGAATGTTAACCAAAACCTATCGCGGAATCCGGCCGACAATCGCGTACTGGCTCGGGTTGGACAGCCATGTCTACTCGATGGCGATCTCGTCGAACGTCCTGTTCGGCTTTTTCCCCTTCATGCTGTTGGTGCTGTCGGTCTCGCAGAACTATCTGGGCTGGAGCGGGGCCGAACGCGCCATCTACGTCGGTTTGCGGGGGTTCTTGCCACACGACCCCGGCCTGGTGGAATTCGTGGAGCGCAACCTGCGGGCGGCGCTGGCCACGCGGGGCAGTCAGGTCGAGGTCGTCTCGATCGTGCTGCTGGTGCTGGCTTCCAACGGAATCTTTATGCCGCTGGAGGTGGCGCTGAACCGGCTGTGGGGATTTACGGAGAATCGGCCGTACTGGAAGAACCAGCTCATCAGCTTCAGCTTCACCTTTATGTCGGGCCTGTTGACGCTGTCGGCGGCGCTGTGGGCTTCGTCGCACGTGGAGTTTTTCGAAGGTCTGCTCGCCGGACGAGTGCAGATGCCCGACGCGGCCGTGCTCATCGCCTTGAAGCTGGCCGAGGTTCCGTTCGTGGCGATCATCTTCCTGTTGGTCTACTGGGTGCTGCCCAACGGGCCGGTGCCTTTCAAGCGCGCGGCGGTGACGGCGGTCTGCGTGGCGATCCTGGTGGAGCTGGGCCAGCTTGCCTATAGCTGGGCGTGGCCAATGCTGGATCTGCGGCGGGAATACGGGCCGTTCTTCATTTCGGTGACGCTGCTGCTGTGGGGATTTTTCGCGGCAATGATCGTGCTTGCCGCCGGGGAGGTCTACTCGCGTACGGCGCGTGCGACGCTGCCGCCGCCCAGCCCGCCGGCCCCGCCCGAGCCCGACTTTATGCTGGCGCCGCAGGATGTGGTCGAGCCCGAGTTGGGGGAGTCGTAGGGCGGACGCCGCTATAATCGCGGGCAATGGTCCGTTCCGCGCTGTTTCGCACGATTGTCTGTCTGGTTGCCGTCGCCGGCTGCGTCTGGTTCGCCTCGCGCGACACCTCCGCGCAGTACCTGGAGACGATGCGCCTGCCGCCTAATTCCAGCGCGCAGGTGAGCTTCAACCTCCAGGCCGGCGAGGCCTACGGCGTTCTGGTGAGCATCGACAACCCGGCCGAGCTCAACGAGCGGGGCTCCATCGAGGCCACTTTGGGCCGGATGCGTAAGTCGCTGCACGCCGGCGACCCGGACTGGTACTTCACCATCACACCGGAGCAGCCCGTCACCATCACGTTGCGAATGCAGTCCGACAAGCTCGACGCCGAGGTCGGCGTGGACTACCAGCTCACCTCGCTGGGCCGGCCCGCCGCCAAGGGCGCTGCCTTCGGCGACAACGGGCGCGATACCTGGCAGTACGCGCAGCCCGTCGAGCTCGACGCCGTCGTATACGCCTCCGCCGACGATCGCCCCTACATCCCCAGCCTCGGATTTCCCGAGCAGACCTACCGCCAGATGCTCGACGGCATCCACTGGTACCGCTTCGACTACAAAGGCGAAGGCGACCGCCTGCTGCACTTGAACCTGGAGATCCTTGATCGCGACGTGCCGGTCGATGTGGCGCTGTTCACCATCCAGGGCGGCAAGCCGGTCCCCTACACGCGCGGCCGGGAGCGTTTTGAGCCGGAAAAATCCACCGTTCTGCACGGGCTGTACAAATTCGCTTCGCGGCTGATCGAGCCGGGGACTTACTACGTGCGCGTGATGGGCAACCACCCCGGCTATGAGCTGGAGCTGAAAACCTACGACCCGCCGCCCTATGACGATCCGCAAAAGGCTGTCCGCGCGGCCATGGACTACCTGGTGCGCAAGGGCGACTCCTGGCACGCCAACGTGCCGCGCCGCGGCATGTCGGCGCTGCGCACGGCGACCGTGGTACAGGAGACGAAGCTCTGCATCGCCTGCCATCCGACGCATTTCTCCACCCGCGCCGAGATGATCGCCGTCGAAAACGGCTACCCGGTCGAGGCCCGCGAGAGCCTGCGCTTCCTGGTGGAGCGGCTGATGAACAACCCGCGACCGCTGTACGGCCACACCGACGCGAGCTGGGCGCGCATGATCCACGCGCCGGGCAACGTGCTCACGCGGCTGGCCTATATCGCCGACAAATACGAGCGCAACCTGACCGACGGCGAGCGGCGCGAAGAGCTCTACCGCGGCGTCGGCGAGTTCATGGAGCTTTACTGGCCCGGCGTGGAGTCGCCGCAGCCGGAATCCAACGGCAACCTGCCGCGCATTTCGGGTTTTGAGGTCTCCCACCATAGCGCCCTGCTGTTCCGGGACCTCCACAAGCGGCATGGCGAGCAAAAACATGCCGATCTGGCCGCCCAAGCCGAAGCCGTGGCGGCGGCGGGCGCGCCCGTTGATCTGCTCGACCTCTCCTGGCAGACCGTGGCGCTGGCCGAGCTCGACCCGCAGAAGCATCGCGACAAGATCGCGGCGAACGTCGAGCGGATTCTGGAGCTCCAAAAGCCGGACGGAAGCTGGGCGATGCCGTTCGGCATGGAGATCGTCGAGTACGACTGGACCAACCAGCGGGTGAAGGTCAAGGAGATTCCGCAGCGGGAAGCCGGCAGCGGCCCGCGCAGCTCGGAGTTCCAGACCTACCATGCGCTGTATGCGCTGGCCAAGGCGGGCGTGCCGTGCGACGAGCCGCATGTGGCCAAGGCAATCGCCCTCACGCTGTCGCGCCAGACGGCCTCCGGCGCCTGGCAAGGCGAGCCGGAGTACAAGAATTTCGACACGCCGTTCCGGGACACGCAGTACGCCGCGATGGCGCTGTCGCAGTATTTCCCCGGCCCCGGCGCCCAGAAGGATCAGCCGGCTATTGACGCAGCCATGAGCCCGCTGGAGCGGATCGCGGCGCTCGACGGCATTTGGAGCAATCCGACGTCGGAGCAGGCGGAGTTGATCCGCCGTGAGCTGGGCTCGCCGCACGTGCTGGTGCGCCGCTACGCCACGCTGGCGTTGGGACGGGCGGCCGACCCCGGCGCCGTGGACGGATTGGCGCGTAAGCTGGGCGACCCGAGCAAGCTGGTGCAGCGGGCGGCGGCCTGGAGCTTGCGGCAGATCGCCGTTCGCCGCCCCGAGGCGCGTGAGGCCGCCATCGAGGCGATCCGCGCGGCCCTGAGCGCCGAGAAAACCCGCACGCGCTGGGGCGCCACGCGCATCTTCAACCAGCACTTCAAATACCTGTCCGAGGAATGGGGCCTGGGCGAGGAGCTGATCCGCATTTCTCAGAACGAGAAGGTCCCGGCGGTCAAGATGCAGGCGTTGCAGGGCCTGGGTCAGTGGTGGTTCTGGGACCGCTCGGCCGAGCACAAGGCGGCGATTGAGGAGGCCTTAATCGCCGGGCTGGGCCGCGCGGAGCATCCATGGGTGCGGCGCGGCTTCATTGAGGCCTACTACAACACCCTGGACGACAACCTGCGCTACCTCTACGGCTCCTGGATGGAACGCATCAAGCGGCCCGAGGACAAGGCCATCCTCCGCACCGCGCACGAGAAGCACGTGCTGGGGCAGGCGCAGCGCTTCCTTGCCGCCATGCGCGACGGCGACGACCGCACCCGCGACGGCCTGCTGCGGGCGCTGTCCACACACGTTTTGCGCGAGGGCCAGGGCGATGTTTCCAAGCTGGCCGAGGCCTGGAACCCGGAGTCCGTTGAAGGGCCGTTCCTTAACGGTTACAAGCATTTCGCGCTGCACGATCCGCTGACCGGCGGCGCGGGCGCCCGCGCCGGGACGGGCAACGACTCCGATCCGCCGAGGTTTTACACCGAGTCAGCGCCGCTGATGAACGAGGCGCTGGCGATCGCGCTCTCTTCGGAGTCCGTGGAGCTGATTCGCCAGACGCTCAAGACGCTGGAGTTTCTAAAGCCTTTCCCGGCGGACGAGCGGCTGGCGGTGCGTCTGCTGAGCTTGGTGGATTCGACCGGCGGCGAGCTGCGGGCCGAGCTGGCGACGGCGGCCCGGGCGCACCTGCCGGGCGCCGCCATCGCCGGTCCCGAAACGGTCGAGCGGTTGCGGGCGATGCTGGCCGCCGGCGACGCCGAGAGCGTTCGGACGGCGGCGGCGCTGTTGGCCTCGCCGCAGCGGGCGAAGCTGGCCGATGATCCATCGATCCGGGCCGCCCTTGCCGCGAGACTCGAACGCGAAAGCCCCGACGGCGAGGTCTTTGCCCGCTTGGTCCCGGCGCTGGCGGCTTCGGAGACGCTGAGCCGCGAACCGGCCGTGGCGTCCAAGGCGGCGGCCGGATTGGAGTCTCAGCGACGCGAATCGCAGCAGGCGTCGCTGGACTTCCTGCTGTCGGATTCCGATCTGCTCAAGCAGTCCGCGTTGAGCAAGACGTTCCAGGCGTTCCTGAAGGGAGGCTCGCCCGAAGCGCTGGTCGGCGCGCTGGAGCGCGTGCGCTCGTATAGCTACGACAAGGGCGCCAGGGCGGACGTTCTGCCGTCGATCGAGCGGCTGCTGGCGACCGCGTTGGAGCATCGCGAGCCCGCCGTGCGGGAGGCCGGCCTGACGGCGTTGCGCACGATCGTCCCTTTGCAGGACGCCAAGCCGATCCGCAAGCGGCTCAGCGCCCTGCTCGACGATAAGAGCCCCGCGGTGCGCAACTCCGCCGCTTCCTTGGAAGCCTCGTTGGCGGCGCGCGGCGGGTTGCAGGGCTACGATACGCAGCTCCTGCTGGACTACGAGTACTTCAAGCAGAATGTCGAGCCGATCCTGACGGCAAAGGGGGCTGACGGGCTGGCCTGCGTCAACTGCCACGCCAACCACACGATCTTCCAACTGCGCGAGCCGGACGAGTTCGGCGAGCTCACCCACGCCGATTCCAGATTCAACTACTCGGCGGCGACGACGGTGGTGAATCTGGCCGACCCGGCCAACAGCCTGCTGTTGAACAAGCCGACGCGGCGGCTGGACGACGTCGGAGTGGGCGACTCGCAA
>CAYOPA010000227.1:0-8617 GCA_964405625.1 uncultured Bryobacterales bacterium | reverse complement strand
CGCCGAACGTTTCGGTGGTCGACTTGGTGGCTGAAGTCAAGCGCGACACGACCAAGGAAGAGGTGAACGCCGCGCTGAAGGCCGCCTCCGAGTCCGGCCCGTTGAAGGGCATTTTGGGCTACACCGAGGAAGAGTTGGTCTCCACCGACTTCCTCAAGGACCCCCGCTCGTCAATCGTGGACAGCAAGATGACGCGCGTGCTGGGCGGCAACATGGTCAAGATCCTCACCTGGTACGACAACGAGTGGGGCTACTCCTGCCGCGTCGTCGACCTGGCCGAAATGCTGGCCGCGAAAGGCCTGTAGAGGACCGAGCCCCGGACGCGGGTCCGGGGCCTCCTTCCGCCGGCCCCCGACTCACGTCGGGGGTTCGGTTTTTGGCAACCCCTGGCGGATCTTCGTCTTCAGCGCCTGCTCGCGCGGGTTCTTGCCGCCGCCTTCCAGCCAAGTCTCCACCTGCCGCACATTCACCTCGTGGCGGGCCTCCTCGGCGCTTACCCGGACCGTCAGCTTCGTCGCCGCGCCCGGCTGAAACGCCTCGGCGAACGGCGACCCCCGAAACGCCCGCAGCCCCAGCGCAGCCGCCTCATACAGCGACGCCGCGCTCACCTCCACGGCGTGCGCCATGCCGTTCCAGTCGCGAAATGACACCGTGCAGACGCGCCCCATGCAGCCGTCAGCATAGCGAACAAATAACGAATACGCAAGGAGCGACTCAGCGCTTCCAGCGCCCCAAAAAGAGCTCACTCGCCAGCGCCTCCTCCTCACGCCCGGCTGCGACGCTCCACTCCCGCCGCCGCCGCTCATCGAGCGACTCCAAGACCCGCACGCCATTGCGCGCCTGCTGAAATTTCTCGCGCAAGGCGACAACCCGCCGCCGGGCGGCCTCGCCGGCCGCCAGAGCGCGCCGCCGCTGGTCGCTCAGCGACTCCCGCCAGCGTTCGGCGGCGGCCAGCTCGCGGCCGGTCCAGCTCGTCCGGACCGCCTCGCGCGCCGTCAGCTCGGTCTGCTCATCGGCCAGCCGCTCGGCGCGCGCTTCGGCGGCGCGAACCTCGGCCAGCGCGCGTTGCAGCTCGGCTTCCGCCGCTTGTTGCTTCAGGCGACGAAGCTCCAGCAGCCGCGCCAGCCGAAACCGATAGGCCTTCAAAGCTTCTCCGCCAGTGCCAGCAACTGCTCCAGAGTCCGTTCATAGGGCTCGACCTCGTCGAGATCCTGCCGCAGGAAGGCGTTGAGCGCGTCCTGCGCCTTCACCGCCGCATCCACCTTCGGGCTGGAGCCGGCCGCATAGGCGCCGAGCTGAATCAGGTCTTCCGCCCGTCGGTAGGCCGCCAGCGCCTCGCGCATTCGGCCCGCCGCCGCAAGCTGGTCCGCTGTGGAAACCGTTCCGGCCAGGCGGCTCAGGCTCTGGAGCACGTCGATGGCCGGGTAGTGGTTGGCGATGGCCAGCTCGCGAGAGAGGACGATGTGGCCGTCGAGCAGCGAGCGCACGGCGTCGGCGATGGGGTCGTTGAGGTCGTCGCCCTCCACCAGCACGGTATAAAAGCCGGTGATCGAGCCCTGTCCAAAGGCCCCGGCTCGCTCGAAGATTTTGGGCAAGGTCTGAAAAACCGACGGCGTGTAGCCCTTCTGACTGGGCGGCTCGCCGGCGGCCAGGCTGATCTCGCGCTGCGCCATCGCCAGCCGCGTGGCTGAATCGACGATCAGCAGCACGTCCTTGCCTTCCGAGCGAAACTCCTCCGCGATCGCCGTCGCCAGGAACGCCGCCCGCACCCTCAGCGGCGCCGGCCGGTCCGACGTGGCGGCCACCACCACGGAGCGCTGCAAACCCTCCTCCCCCAGCGTCTCCTCCAAGAACATCCGGACCTCGCGGTTGCGTTCGCCGATCAGCGCGATCACACTGACGTCGGCCTCGGCGTTCTTGGCCAAAGCGCCCAGCAGAGTGCTCTTCCCTACCCCGGCGCCGCCAAAAATCCCGATACGCTGGCCGCGTCCGCAGGGCGTCAAGGCGTCAATGGCGCGGATGCCGGTGGCTAGCGGGGCGTGGATTGGCTCGCGCTCCAGCGGCCCCGGCGCTTCGGCATAAAGGCGCCGGCGGCGTGAGGCTCGCAACGGACCCAGCCCGTCGATCGGCCGCCCAAAAGCGTCCAGCGTTCTCCCCAGCAGCTCCGGTCCGACCAGCGCCAGCGCGGCCGAGCGGCGGGCGACCAGCTTGGCGCCGGCTTGCAGACCATCGGGCTCGTCGAGCGGCATCGACAGCACGCGCCCCGCGCGGAATCCGATCACCTGCGTCAGTAGCCGCCGCTCGCCCGGCAGTTTCGCCTCGCACAGCTCGCCCACTGACACGGGCGGGCCGTCGGACTCGATCACCAGCCCCACGAAGTCGGCGACCTTTCCCTCGGCGCGGATCGGGTTGATCAGCTCCACGCGCTCAACCAGGCGGCGCAGCGCGGAGGCCAGCGGCGCGGCGTCAGGCATCGGCCAGCCCCTTGGCGATCTCGTCAAGCTGCGCGTCAATGCTGCCGTCGAGCCGTCCCCGTTCGGTTTCGACGACGGCGCCGCCGCGCTCAAGCGCTTCGTCGCCGACTACTTCGATTCCCTCGCCCACGCCTTCCCGCACCGAGCCTACATCAGCCGGATGCACCCAGATACGCTTGACCGCCGCGCCTCCGGCCTCGGTCAGGCACGCCGACGCGATGGCGCGAGCGGCCTTGGGATCAACGCCGATCTCACGACGCAGCACCCGCTTGGCGATGGCGAAAGCGAGCTCCACCAGCTCGCCCTGGGACTCAGCCAGCAGCGCCGGCCGGGCCTGCTCGAAGGCCGTCGCGGCGCCGCGCAAGCCGCTCAGCGCCTGCTGATAACCGGCTCGCGCAGCCTTCTCGGCGGCTTCGCTGCCAGCCTGGAAGCCTTCCTGGAAGGACTGCCGGCGCAGCGCGTCCAGGTCAACGGCCGGCGCTGGCGGCGGAGCGGGCGGGGACGGCGTCGAGGGCTCCGCACGGGCCGCCCCGCCATCCGCCGTACGAGGCTCCACCGACCGGGGTTCAAACGGCAGCACTCCCTTGCGCGGGCCTTCGGCCACGAGCTTGGCGCCAAAGGCCCGCCATTCCACGCCGGCGCCGCCAGGATAGACTTTAGACAACGTATTGCTCTCCCACGGCGCCGCGCAGGCTCAGCACGCCCTCGCTCTCCAATTGGCGCACCACTTGTAGGATTTCCTGCTGCGCCGCCTCCACCTGGCGGATCTTCACCGGCCCCAGCGCGTCCATGTCCTCGCGCAGCATCGAAGCGCCGCGCTCGGACATGTTGGTGAAGAAGTGCTCCCTGAGCTTCTCGCTGACGCCCTTGAGCGCCGTCGTCAAGGCGCGCTTATCGACCCGCGAGAGCACTTCGCGCATGCCGACCGAATCGAGCAGCAGCAGGTCCTCAAAAACGAACATCAGGATGCGGATCGACTCGCCGAGCCCGGGATCGGTTTTCTCAATCGCGTCCAACAGCTCTTGGCCCGTATTGGCCTCCATGCGGTTGAACATCTCCGCCACGGCGGGGACGCCGCCGTAGGACTCGCGGCTGAACTGGCCCAGCGAACGCAGCTTGGTTTCCAGAATCGAGGCGATGCGGCGCACGATCTCCGGCGAGATCTGCTCCAGGTTGGCCATGCGCATGGCCACGTCCGTGCGCACGTCCGGCGGCAGCGCCATTAGCATGCCGGCCGCCGAGCTACTGTTGAGATGCGATAGCACCAGCGCGATCGTCTGCGGGCTCTCGCTCTGGATGAACTTGGCCACCTGTAGCGGATCGGCCCGTTGGAGCGCGTCAAAGGTCGGGATCTCCTCGCCAATCGAACGCACCAGCCTCTCGATGATGCCTCGCGCCCGCTCCGGCCCGTAGGCGTTGACCAGCAGCCGCTTGGCGTATTCCAGGCCGCCGGTGTTGAGGTGACGGGTCGCCAGTTGCAGCTCGTGAATCTCCGAGAGCACGCGCTCGGCCTGCTCGGCCGAAATCTCCGGCAGCCCCGCGATCTCACGGCTCAGCGCCTGGACCTCGTCGTCGCTGAGATGCGGAAAGACCCCCGACGCCACGTCGTCGCCCAGGATGACCATGGCGATGGCGGCTTTGCGCATGCCGCTGAGCAGCACGTTGTCGGTGTCGGCGTTACTGATCATCCTCGTGAATCCAGCTCCTCACCAGGCGGGCGAAATGCTCCGGCTCGTCGCCGGCCACGCCGACAAGGTGCTTTTTGAGCAGTTGCAGCTTGTTGGTTGGCGCCGGCGCACCCTGGAGACCCTTGAGCAGCCGGGCCTCTTCGTCGTTGCGGTCGCGCTCGCGCTGGCTCTCCTGATCGGCCAGCAGCTTGCGCTCGCGCTCGGCCTCCAGCGCTCGTTGCTTCTCGGCGCGGATGCGAGAGCGGATGCGGTAGCGCCGGAAGAAGACGCCCGCCAACACCAGCAGCACCAGCAAAACCAAGGCCGCCACGAAGTACAGCTTGTACTTCTCCACCCACTCCATGCTGAAAAGCTCATCGGCTGGATCCGGCGGCGGCGGCGGGGGCTCCAGCGGCTCTTCAAGCATCGTAAATGGCAGGCTCTCCACCCGCACCACGTCGCCGCGCGACTCCATGGCGCCAGCGGCGGCCATCACGAGGTTCCGAATCGTGTCGAGCTCGGCCGGGCTGCGCGGCGCCCGCACGATCCTGCGCGCGACCTCGTCCACCTCCTGCTCATGATCCACCAACACCGCCACCGACATGCGCTTGACCGAGCCGCGCTCCAGCGACATCCGCGTCACCGTCCGGCTGGTCTGGTAGTTGACCGTCTCCTGCGAACGCTCCATGCCGCCGGGCTCGGCCGCCGCGGGCGCCGCGGGTTCGCCGGGCAGGTTCGATGCGGTACCGGGCACGCCCGCCGGGGCGCGCTCCACGGCCCGCTCGGCGGATTTCTGCACGCTCATCGGCAGCGTGTCGGGGTCGAGGATCTCCTCGGTCTGCTCGCCGGAGTCCCAATCGACATCGATATAGACGTTGGCGCGAACGCCCCCCGGTCCCAGCCGCGGCTCCAGCGTCTCGATGATCTTGCGCGCGGCGTCCTGCTCCAGCTTGCGGCGGTACTCAATCTGCCTGTCGCTGAGCTCGCCGCCCTGCAAGTACCGCTGCGAGAACAGCCGGCCGCTGGAGTCCATGATCGTCACGGCGTCGGGATCCAAACGCTCCACGGCGCTGGCCGTCAGCGCGGCGATGGCGCGCGTCTGCTCTTCGCCCAAGCGCTGGTTGCGTTCGAGCTCCAGCACGACCGAGGCCTTGGCCGGACGGTCCTGCGTCAAGAAGACCGAGCGTTGCGGCAGGCTGATGTGGACGCGCGCCTTGCGCACCTCGTCCATCTCGGCGATCGTACGCTCAAGCTCGCCTTCCAAGGCGCGTCGAAAGTTGACCTGCTCGGTGAACTCGGTGGCGCCGAAGCTGTTCTGGTCAAAGAGCTCAAAGCCCAGCCGGCCGCTCTTGGGCAGGCCCTCGGCGGCCAGTTGGAGGCGAACGGAGCTGAGCTCGCCTTCGGGAACCAGAATCGTCGTCCCGCCGGCGGCCAGCTTGTAGCGCACCTGCATCTCGTCGAGGCGGCGCGCCGTCAACCCGGCGTCGGCCTCGCTCATCCCGGCGTAGAGCGGCCGCCAGGCGACCTGATTCATGCGCCAGACAAAGCCCGCCAGAGCAACGGCCGCGATCAAGCCCACGGCCGTCACGGTGAGGCGCCGGCGCGACGACAGCCCGCTCCACAGCGCGGCAAGCTGGGCGCCGAAGCGGCTTAAGTTGGCCCACAATTCCCCCATAACGGCGTTAACGGCTCAGTAAGCCCGCCTCAGACCTGCATCCGCATCACTTCCTGGTAGGCGTCCACCACCTTGTTGCGAACGCTCATCGCCAGCTCCAGCGCGAGCCCAGCGCGCTCTCCGGCCAGCACCACCTGGTGCAGCTCCACGTCCTCGCCCAGCAACAGGCGCTGGACCTGCGCCTCGGCATGGTTCTCCAGCGCATCCAGCCGCTCAACGCTCTGCTGGAGCAGGTCGGCGAAGCGGCCTTCCCCGCCCGCCTCCGCGGCGCCCGCGCCTAGCCCGATCGTTTGCGGCTTCAGCTCCGGGGCGATGATCCTGGTCAATGCGATCGCGTCCATGAAAGATCCCTCCGCGCTAGCGAGCCGTCTCGATCGTCTGCACCAACATCTGCCGCACGGCGCTGACGGCCGCGAGGTTCGCCTGATACGAGCGGACGGCCGAGCTCAGATCGACCATGTCGCGCACCGGGTCGTAGCCGGGAAATGCGACGTAGCCGTCGGCGTCGGCGTCGGGGTGGTCGGGCAGGTAGCGCATCTCGGGGGGCGACGGATCTAGCTCCACGCCCGCTATCCGAACACCGCCCGCCGGGACAACTTCCTCGCCGGCGGCGGCCAGCGCGGCCGCGAAGCTCTCGCCGGCCTGCGCCTCGAAGACAACCTGGCGGCGGCGGTACGGCCCGCCCTCGGCGGTGCGCGTGGTTTCGGCGTTGGCGATGTTCTGCGCCAACACCTCCACCCGCCGCCGTTGCGCCGCCAAACCCGAAGCGCTGACGTCCAACGTGTTGAATAGACTCATCGAATCAACCTCCTCCACGGCCCTCTTGGATTGCCGAGCGGATGGTTCGCACCCGGCCCCGCAGCAGCAACAGCGCATGCGAAAACCGCACCGCCGTCTCGGAGACGTTGCGCAGCTCGCGGTCGAGCGACACATCGTTGCCGTCGTTCTTAACTTCCAGCCCGTCCACGCCCGACTCGCGCGGCGAGGACTGCGCCACGCCGTCGCGATCCTCGATCGCCGACCGCAGCGCCGCGGAAAAATCGAGCGCCCGGGTGCGGTAGCCCGGCGTGTCAACATTGGCGAGGTTTTCGGCGGTGAGCCGCTGTTGTTGGGCCAGATAGTCCAGGTAGTGGGAGACGATCTGGCCGCGCGGTCCGATCATACGGCCTCCTGCAGCGCCTTCCAGCGCGCGGCAAAAGTGGTGCGTTTGATGCGCAGCAACTCGGCGGCCCGCTTCTTGTTGCCGCCGGCGCGCTCGAGCGCTTGTTGCATCAGGTTCAGCTCCAGGCCCTGCACGAAGGCGTCGAAGTGGAGCCCTCCGGCGGGCAGATCGACCTCCGGGTCCAGAGCGGCGGGCGAGCTCGAGCCCGCTCGCGAAGGCGCAAGCAGCGGCGGCGGCAAAGGAAAATCGCTAGGGAAGAGGTGCTCGCGGTCGCCGCTGAGAGCCACGGCCTTCTCCACCGCGTTTTCAAGCTCGCGCACGTTGCCCGGCCAGGAGTGCTGCCTGAGCCGCTCCAGCGTTTCGGGCCCGCAGCGCTTGAGCGGGGCTCGTTCGCGGCGGCAGACTTTTTCCAGCAACCGCCCGGCCAGCTCCGGCAGGTCGTCCAACCGCGCCGCCAGTCCGGGGATCTCGATGGGAACCACGTTCAGCCGATAGTAGAGATCCTCGCGAAACCGGCCCTGCCGCACCATCTCGGCCAGATCGCAGTTGGTGGACGCGATAACCCGGATGTCCACGGAGATCGTCTCCGTGCCGCCGACCCGCTGCACCTCGCGCTCCTGCAAGACCCGCAGCAGCTTGGCCTGCATCTCCGGGGGCGTTTCGCCCACCTCGTCGAGCAGGATGGTGCCGCCGTCAGCTTGCTCAAAACGGCCCGGCCGGGTGGCCGTGGCGCCGGTGAAGGAGCCCTTGACGTGGCCGAAAAACTCCGATTCGATCAGATCCGCCGGGACCGCGCCGCAGTTCACCGCCACGAACGGTCCCAGGGCGCGCGGCGAAGCTTGGTGGATCGCCCGCGCCAGCAGCTCCTTGCCCGCCCCGGTGGGGCCTTGGATCAGCACCGTCGAGCTGCGCGGCGCGATCATGCGCGCCACGTCGATCACACGCCGCAGAGCGGCGCTACGGCCCGCCAGCGCTGAAAAGGGGCCCTTGTCCGGCTCCGGCTCACGCTGCCGTGAGCTGTTCCAGCAGGCTTGCAGGCGTTCCAGCAGCAGCTCCACGGCGTCATCGGGATCGTCCGGCGGGACAAAGGCGTCAGTCAGCCCAATACGCCCCAGCCGCACCGCGTCGGCGATCCGCGGACCGTCCAGCAGCGCCATCACCGCCAGCGAGCCGTCGCGGCGCAGGGCCTCTTCGATCACCGCGGCCCTTTCGCCGCACTCCAGCGCGGAGTCCAGCAGCAGACCATCCAGACCCTCGCCAACGCGCCGCAACCCGGCCGTTGCGCTCAGGCATACTTCGACCAGGACGCTTTTTCTTGCCAAACCCCTCCAGATCGGTTCTAAAGCCGGTCGTGGAGGGCCGATATGGGCTATACGGCGAGGAGACATGAAGCCAAGGGGACGGCGCCTGCAAGGCCGGGCGCCGCCGCTTCATGCCCAATCGGCGGAAGCGCGTTAGAAGTGTAAGGCGGGCGCCGCATTTTGTGCGCCCGAGCGTCAATTTTTTGACGGGCCCAAGGTCGGGCGGTACGGCGGGGCGCCGCGGGGTCGGATTTCCAGCCCAGGCGCGTCATCGCTTTTCGACGACGTTCCTGCAATCCCGCACGAGGGCCTCGACCTCGGGGTCGAGGCGGCAGGCG
>CAYOPA010000226.1:0-8628 GCA_964405625.1 uncultured Bryobacterales bacterium | reverse complement strand
TCGAATCATACCGCCCCGGTCGCTGCAGATCGCGCCTTCGGCTTCGGTCCGGGCCGTTGCGGACGCAGGTTCCGCCTCGACCGCGCTTCCATATCCTCGATTAACCTCGCGTCGCCGAACGGTAGTCCCTGAGCCGTCGCCTCGTTACGCAATCGCGGCTCCCAGTCCGCCGTCAGGCCGAGCTCGCTCCACTCCCACTCCTCCAGAAGGCCGTGTGGGGCGACGCCAGTTGCACAGTTCGGATGCGGTGTTGGGTTGCAACGACAATGAGCCGCCCGGCTTCAGCCGGCGGGTGACGTCTGGTCCACGCTCCCACCCGCCAGGTAAACCTGGGCGGCTCCAATACAGTGAAAGTGGTCTACAATTCCACTGATGCGCTTCCTGACCGTTCTTCTCGCCGCCGCCCTCGTCGCGCCGCCCTTGTCCGCCGCCGATCTGCCATACGTCCACGTGGAAGGCTGGGCTCAGATGCCGGCCGATTACACGCCCGGCGCCGGCATGGCCGTAGCCGTCGACGCCGACGACAACGTCTGGTACTACAACCGCGGCTCGCACCCGGTGATCCAGTTTTCGCCCGAGGGCAAGGTTTTGCAGGCTTGGAAGGAGGATCCCAAGCTGTCGAGCCACGCCGTCACGGCGCATGGCATGGGCGTCGGCCCGGACGGCGGCGTCTGGCTGGTCGGGCGCGAGAACAACCGCATCTACAAATTCTCTCCCGAAGGCCGCGTGCTGCTGACCATCGGCGGCTTTTCCGGGATGCAGGGCGACAACTCGGCGAAGTACGCCTTTGACCGGCCGGCCGGCGTGGCCAACGACTCGGCGGGCAATGTTTACATCGCCGACGGCTACCGCAACACGCGCATGGTGAAGTACGGCCCGACGGGCGAGTACATCACGCACTGGGGCGGCAAGGGAACGGCCAAGGGCCAGTTCAACCTGGTGCATGGCGTGACTATCGACCCGCGCGATCGGATCTACGTCGCCGACCGGGGCAACAACCGCATCCAGGTTTTTGACGCCGACGGCAAACACCTCGACACATGGGACGGCTTCGGCACGCCCTGGGCGATGGATTGGGACGAGAAGGAGCGAGTGCTGTGGGTGTGTGACGGCGACAACGGCCGGGTGCTCAAGTTCTCCGAGAAAGGCAAGCTGCTGGGCGGGTTCAGCTCGGACGGCCCGGCGGCGGGACAGTTGCACCAGGTGCACGGGATCGCGGTGGCGAGCGACGGGTCGATCTACGTGGCGGAAACCGTGAATCAGCGGATTCAGAAGTTCGTGAAAAAGTGACGCGGATTGCCCAAGACCGAGTCTCCCCAGACCGGCCGGTCCGCTTGACGCCCCGGCCGCCCAGGCGCTCTACTTGAAAGCTATGCCGATTCCGAAGGAACAGCAGCAGGGCCTCGTCAGCCGCCTCGCCGACCTCTGCGGAGGGGCCTACACGCCCGAGCAGCGCCGCAAGTACTTCATTTCAGGGCCGCAGTGGGCCGGCGCCTACGAGGGCCATGCGCTGTTCCACGCCCCCACCCGCGAGCCGGTCTCGTTCGACGAGGTAATCCGGCATCTGGCGGAGATCGGCATTCCTTACTGGACCACCCACGACTCGGACGTGATGGACGCCGACACGCTGCTGACCGACAAGCAGTGGGATGTGGTCGGCGCCATCGGCCGCTCGCTCAGCAACCATGGCGTGCGCTGCTCGATGGTCACCTGCGAGACCTTCCATCACGCCGTTTTCGCCGGCAGCGCCGCCGCCGAGGCGCCCGAGGTGCGCGAGTACGCGGCGCGCCGGCTGCGCAACACGGTGGAGATCGGTCATGAGCTCGGCGCACAGTTCGCCGTCTACTGGCCGGGCACGCTGGGCTACATGGTGCAGGGCGCCATCGACGAGACGCAGACGCTGCGCTGGTTCGCCGACGGGCTCAACGCCGCCTGCGAGCGCGACATCGAGGTCGCCCGCGAAAAGGGCCGGCCAACCCTGAAGCACTGCCTGGAAGCGAAGCCGTTCGAGCCGCAGGCGCAGATCATCCTGCCCACCTCGGACGCCATGCTGGCCTTCATCGGCTCGGACCTGCTGACGCACCCGGAGATGATCGGGCTGAACCCCGAGTATCTGCATGAGCTGATGTGGGGCGGCGCGGTGCGGGCCGTGCTGGCGCGGGCGCTGCTGGCGGGCAAGCTGTGGCATTTTGACATCAACGACGGTTACCCGCTCAAGCACGACGTGGACTTGGGCGTCGGCCTCGTCAATCCGCTCGACTGGCTCAACGTGCTGGTGCTGCTGCGCACGCACGGCTACGACGGACCGTTCAACTTGGACTTCAAGCCGCCCAGAACGACCTCCAACTTCGGAGTTTGGAAGGTCAGCTTCCCCACCGCCGTCGATCGCTTTATCACCCTGTGGGAGATGGCGGGCGAGGTGGCTGATGATCCGCTCCTCACCGAGGCGACCGCGGCGCTCAAGGCCGGCGGCGGCGCTTCAGGCGGCGATTTGCAGTCGATCGTGGACGCCAACAAAGAGCTGCTGACGTTGCACGAGCTGATTTCGCACCGCATCTTCCAGATCCTGATCGGCCAGCACAAGGGCCGCACGTTTTCGGTCTAACCATGCGGATTCAAGCGATACTGCTCGGCTTCGCCGTGCTTACGGCGTTTGGCTGCGGCGGCTCGGAGCCGCCGCCGGACAACCGCCGCCCGAACATCGTGTTCATCATGGCCGACGACCTCGGCTATGGCGAGATCGGCGCGTTTGGCCAAAAGATCATCCAGACGCCGAATATCGACCGGCTGGCGGCCGAAGGCATGGTTTTTTCCGACGCCTACTCGGGCGCGGCCGTCTGCGCGCCCGCTCGTTCGTCGCTGATGTCCGGTCTGCATACCGGCCACACGCCAGTGCGCGCCAACGGCGGCGCCAACTCGTTTTTGCCCGAGGACACGACCATCGCCAAAGCGCTGCGGCCGGCGGGCTACATCTCGGCCGGCTTCGGCAAGTGGGGGCTGGGCGACATCAACAGCACGGGCGTCCCGTGGCAGCAGGGTTTTCACGAGTTTTTCGGCTACTTGCACCAGGTTCATGCGCACTACTTTTATCCAGAGTATCTTTGGAAGAACTCCGAGCAAGTCGTCCTCGAGGGCAATCGCCGGGACGTGGCCGAGGGCAAGTACTCCGCCGATGTGATCCACGAGCAGGCGCTTGGCTTCTTACGCAACCACGTCCGACTGGCCGACGCACTACGGGCGCAATCGCCGGAGAAGATTGAGTCGCCGCTGTTTTTGTACCTGGCCTACACGCTGCCGCACGGGGAGTACCAGGTTCCCGAAGACTCGAAGGCGCCCTACCGGGGCCGTTTTGAGGAAAGGCCCATTCCGGCGCGGGACGACCACGCCGCCCAGCCCGAGCCTTTTGCAACTTATGCCGGAATGATCAGCCGGCTCGACCAGCAAGTCGGCGAAGTGCTGGCCGCCATTGACGAGCTCGGGCTCGCGGACAACACGTTGGTGATCTTTACGAGCGACAACGGCCCTTCGCCGCCGCACAACGAGCTGGAGCTGTTTGACTCCAACGGTCCGCTGCGAGGCCGCAAGGGACAGCTTTACGAAGGCGGCGTGCGCGTCCCGTTCATCGCTCGCTGGAGGGGCAAGATTCAGCCGGGATCGAAGAGCGCCGAGCCGATCGCCTTCTGGGACATGTTGCCGACGTTCGCCGAGCTCGCCGGAGCGCAACCGCCGGAGAAAATCGATGGCGCCTCGATTGTCCCGCTGCTGCTGGGAGAAAAGCAGTCGTTGGGCGAGCGCACGCTCTACTGGGAGCACCCCGGCGGCGACCTGCGGGACGTCTACCAGGCCGTGCGGATCGGCGAGTGGAAGGGAATTCGCCCGAGCGAGGGCGCGCCGCTGGAGGTCTATAACCTGGCTCAGGATCTGGGCGAGACCCGCGACCTGTCGGGCGACCAGCCCGCGATCGTGCAGCGTTTGGAATCGGCGATGGAAGCCGAGCACAGCGAGCCGCGGCCGCACTTCCGAGGCGGCTGGACGCCGTAACGGTAGCGACGGACATTCTTGTCCGGCACACACACATCGCGTCGGAAGACGGACAAGAATGTCCGTCGCCACTGAGTGAGCAGATCGCCGATCCTCAACTGGTTCTGGTTGGCCTTCCGGCGCCCTTGAGCGTCGATGGCAGAGTGATCTTGAGGCGGCTGGAAGACTTCGTGAATCGGGATAGGGGGGAGCCTCGCGGTTCCGCCCCTCCCACACCACCGGCCATGCGGGTCCGCATCCGGCGGTTCGGCGGCTTGAGCGATCATCTCGAGGTCAATCTCGGAATCCCCAGCGAGTCGAAGTAAGCGTTGGGCAGTGCAATCGACACCGCCGGGCTGTTCGCCGGCCGCCACGGACCACAAGCGCTGCCCGCCGTCTGCGCAGCTCGGCGAACCGCGTGCGGCCCCGCTTCCACTGCTTCCAGCTCGCAGACCGCAGCCTGCGCCTGAACCACTCGCCAAGGCTTTGCAACACCGTCGGCGTTTCGCACTTCCCGAAATAACCCAGCCAGCCGTGCAAGTATTGCCTCAGCTCGCTCGCCATCCGTTCCATGCTCACGCCTCGACTCCGGCCCGTCAGCTCCCGCACCCGCCTCTTGAAGCGCTCGATCGCCCGCGGCGCGATCCGCCGCTTCGGCGCTCTCCCGCCCATGAAGCAGAAGCCCGGAAACTTCCGCTCCCTTGGCCTTCCCACCGCGCTCATCGCCTCATTCACCTTCAGCTTGAGTTTCCTGGTAATGAAGCGCTTGAGGCCCTCCATCACCCGTTCCGCCGCCCGCCGGCTCCGCACGTAGACATTACAGTCGTCGGCGTACCGCACGAACCGCAGCCCGCGTCGCTCCAACTCCCGGTCGAGCTCGTCGAGCACGATGTTTGACAACAAGGGCGACAAGGGCCCGCCCTGCGGCGTCCCTTCGTCCACCGGACTCACCAGCCCGTTTTCCAGCACGCCCGCCGTGAGCATCCGCCGGATCAGCTTGAGCAATCGCTTGTCGCCGATCCGCGCCGCGATCTTTGCCATCAAACGGTCATGCCAGTATCGATTGTGAAGGGACGCGATCGAAGAACTTCTCCAGATCCACGTCCACCACCCAGTTGCGGCCTTCGGCTATGTAGCCTTGCGCCGCTTCCACCGCCTGATGCCTCGACCGCCGCGGCCGGAACCCGTAACTGTGTGAGGAAAACTCCGGCTCCCACTCGCCTTGCAGAACCTGCATCACCGCCTGCTGGATCAACCGATCCAGCACCGTCGGAATGCCTAGCTTGCGCACTCCTCCGCCCGGCTTCGGGATCTCCCCCCGCCTCACCGGCTGCGGCTTGTAGGTTCCGCTCAACAACTGGGCCCGGATCGCCGGCCAGTGTTGCTTGAGAAACCCCCGGCAGCTCTTCGACGGTCATCCCGTCCACCCCCGAAGCCCCTTTGTTGGCCTTGACTCGCGCCAACGCCCGCTTGCAGTTTTCCCGCTCGCAGACTCTTTCCATCCACCTCTCGTTGTTCGCCGGGCTTTCGGTCCCACGCTTCGCCGTGAGCGCTTCGGCCCCTCCCTCAGACGCCCTCGGAGCTTCACTCCTACCTTCGGCCATGAAGGCCAACTGCAGTTGGATCTTCCGCCGCTTTTCGCTCATGAGTCACGCCGCCTACTGACCACGACCTCCGTTCGGGCCTTCGCCGCCTGCGCGGCTACTATGCCCTCTGCTGACTTCTGCCGCCCGTTCGAGGCCGATTGCTCGTCCCCCAGTCCGGATTCCCGGACAAGGCCGCAGATCTCCCGAGGTAAGCTCGACAACTTTCCGCGCACAACCGCCGGATTTACAACCAGCGCCCTTGATGGATATGGACTTTGCGGTTGGCGGCCCGCTCGTCCGACGCCGCATGCCTCGTATCCGGTTCTTGTCCATCGGCTCACGCGTTTGCTCCACGCTTCTTTCAGACCCACCGTCGCCGGAACGCCCTTGCGCTTCGCTAGGACTTCACCTCCATCAGGTTGTCCAGGGGACTTCCACCCCCAAGTTGTCCAACATGCTCGGCACGCAGTCCAGACCCCAGACTAACGTCTGGGGCTCGGTTCCGGTCCTTCCGGCGTTTACTCGATTGCCAGCGTTGCCGGGGCAGCTTCCGCGCCTCGGATGCGGAGCGCCAGCGGCTGCGCCGGTCCGGTCGCCGCATCGGCCGCCAATTGGATGTTGAGCTGCAAAAGCCCCACCAGGCCCGGCGTCATCCCGGCGAAGAGGACCTCCGCCGGACGGCCTCCCGCCGATACCTCGACGGCCCCGTCCACCCTACTGAGGGGATCGACCGGCGCCGGCTCGCCTGTCTTCAACGCGGGATTCGTCAGGCCCTGCCCAGTGGCGTAGAGCGTCACCAGCGAGCCGCGAGCCGCCGGGGCGGCCGGTCCGTTCAGCGAACCGTCCTGGTTGACGGCCACCGCCGCCAGCCCGTCCAGCGTAAAGACGCCGGGCGACTCGCCGCGAACCGGGACCGTGACAAGGTCGCTCGCCACCCCTTGCCGCACGATGCGAACCAGCGCGGACGATCCGGGCGACACTTCGATCGGCACTTGCAGGTTGATCTGGCCGGGGCTGGTGAAATACAGCGGGGCGGGGGTCTGTTGGAAGAAAACCGCCGTCTCGTCGAGCTCGGTGCGCAGCCCGCCGGTCACCGTATCAAAGCGTCCGAGCTCGGGCTCATCCGGCCCCAGGCCCGCGCCGAAGATCGTGAGGATCTCGCCCGGCGCCACGCCACCGCCGAAAAAGCTGGCCGCGCTGACCATGGATTCCATGGAGAACACGGGCTGGGGCGCCGCGGCCTCAATCTCAATGCCGCCCGAAAGCAACGACATCCCCTGCTCGGTCGCCACGCCGACGCTGACGGCGCCGTACGGCGCGGCCGGGGCCACGAAGATCTCGAAGTGAATTCGAGGAAACGTTCCGTTGCCCCCAGGCAAGGTCACCGTGTCGCGCCCAAAGCTGTCGGGGACGACGCTGACGCCGGAGCCTAGGAAAAACAGCGAGCCCTCGGTGATCTCGGCCGCGTCGAGGTCTTCGCCGTGCATCTGGACCGGGTAGACGCCGCCGCGGTCAACCACCACGCCGGCGCGCGTGACGACGTCGCCTTCTTCAGGCGTCAACGCCAGCCCAAGGATGTTGTAGGGCGCCGGGCCGTCTTCGAGGGTGAAGTCGCGGACGGCCTCCCCGCTCGGCTCCACGGGGATGCGCCCGGGCGTGGCGGCTCCGCCCGGAATCTGCGTGGGAAAGGGGCTTAACGCACCGCCACGACTGGGCTGAAGTTGACCCACGAAAGTCGGCCCGTTGAGCGGCTCGACGGCCAGGGCGTACTCGCCCGGCGGCAGCCAGCCGAAGCGATAGCGGCCGTCCGCCTCGGCGATGGTCCCGATTACGATATTGCGGTCCAGCTCGACGGCGCTGAGCAGCGCGCCGTTGACGGGCGAGCCGCCGCTGGTTCGCACGGTCCCGCTGATGACGCCGAAGGGCTGGGCGGGGGCGGCCGGATAGACTTCCCGTGCGAAGGCGCGATCGTCCTCGGTGAGCGTGCGCAGGCGGCGCGAGCCGCGAACGGCGGTGGCGAACATGGTGGCCGTCACCACGCCGGAGTGGTCCAATCCGATGGCGTGGCCGAGCTCGTGCGTCAGGGTGCCTTCGATGTCGAACGTCCCGGCGGCCTGCGTGGTGGAGTAAAGCATGCCGGCGTTAAAGACGATGTCCGTGTCCGTAAACCTGCCATCGTCGGAGGTCAGCCGAGTGACGGCGATGGCCCCGCCGACGATGGCGCGGTTGAACGGGTCGTCCGCGAAAGTGATGATGTTGATGTTGTCGAGACGCGAGATGCCGTCCCGCGCGGGCCGCGGTTCGGCGAAACGCAGCCGGGATCCGGCGATGCCGCTCCAGCGCTCCAGCGCGGCGGCGATGGCCGCCGTGGGGCTGCTGTCGGTGGTGATGATCAGGCGCCCCTGACGATTGCGCATGCCGGGCGTCGTGTCGGGATCGACCAGATAGACAACGTTCTCGGGATCAGCTTGGTAATAGGGAACGCCGGGCCGCAGCTCGATACGGATGTAAGCCTGGCCGACGCCGGCCGCCAGCGCCAGCGCTGCCAAGAGAGCGATTGGACGGGTCATTCCGAGGGCCTAAGTCGGACTCTACCACGGCCGCCTCAGTATCCTGGTAGTTGCACGACTTCCTCGAGCTGCTGAGGACCAACCGCAACTACCGCTATACCTGGCTGGGCCAAATCGTCAGCGAGATCGGCGACCACTTCAACACGATCGCCGTCTTCAGCCTGATCCTTGGGCGCACCGGCTCGGGAACCACCATCAGCCTGGTGATGCTGGCGCGGGCGATCTCCATGATGCTGGCCGGCCCGGTGGCGGGCGTCTCGCTGGACCGCTTTGACCGCCGCAAGCTGATGCTGGGCAGCGACCTCATTCGCGGCGCGGTGGGGTTGCTGTTTATCCTGACGGTCGCTTACGAGCCGTTATGGCCGATCTACCTGCTCAGCGGCGCCTTGATGTTCGCATCACCCTTCTTCACCTCGGGCCGAACCGCCATCCTGCCCAGCATTACCAGCCCC
>CAYOPA010000225.1:0-8640 GCA_964405625.1 uncultured Bryobacterales bacterium | reverse complement strand
GAAGTACTTGTGGATGAACGCGGCCTATTCGATGGGTACGCGGATGACGAACTCGTTCGCCCGGCACGGCATGTGCGTGTCGATCCGCGGCGTTGAGGGCGGCGGCCTGGTCGAGGGCTTGCCGGTCCACAACTTCGCCACCGACTCCGGCGATATGGCGATGAAGTGCCCGACCGAGACGCCCATTACGGACCGTCGCGAAAAGGAGCTCGCCGACCTCGGCTTCATTCCGCTGGTGCACTGCAAGGGCACCGACTACGCGGCGTTCTTTTCGGCCCAGTCGTCGCAGAAACCGAAGCTGTATGACTCGGACTCGGCCAACGCCAATGCGCGGTTGTCGACGCAGCTGCCTTACATCATGGCCGTGTCGCGCTTTGCGCACTACCTCAAGGCGATGATGCGCGACAAGATCGGCAGCTTCATGTCGCGCGACCAGGCGTCGGCGTTCCTGAACCGCTGGATCTCCAACTACGTCACGCCGGACGATTCGGCGTCGGCGGCGACGAAGGCCAAGAGGCCCTTGCGCGAAGCCAGGGTGGACGTTGTGGAGGTGCCCGGCAAGCCCGGCGCATACCGCGCGGTCGCGTTCTTGCGTCCGCACTTCCAACTCGACGAGCTGACTGTTTCGCTGCGTCTGGTCGCCGACCTGCCGGCGCCTCAGGGCTAGAGCAAAATCGGTGCGGCCGGGGGCGAATTTCCGTGAGGGAAAAGCCCCCGGCAAGTCGCCTATACAGGTGAAGGAGTTAAGTTCATGGCCGTTAACGCATACTGCATCATCGATGGTCGTCCGGGCAACAGCCCCAGCAAGGAAAATGCCGTCGACATTCTTTCGTTTAGCTGGGGGTGCGCGAACACCGCCACCTACGGCGCCGGATCCTCGGGCCGGGAGTCGCGCTCGGGCCGCGCCAGCCTCAGCGACGTCGTCATCATGAAGGTGACCGACAAGCTCACGCCACTGCTGTTTGACGACTGCGCCACTGGCGACGTCATCCCCAAGGTCGAGATCATCTACGACAAGCCGATGGGCGACCAGCAGGAAGACTACTTCAAGATCGAGATGGAAGACGTGATCATTACCAGCGTGCAGCTCTCGGGCAGCTCGGAGAATCCGACCGAGTCGGTCTCGTTCGCCTACGAGAAGATCAAGATCATGTACAACCCCGAGAGCGACGAGGGCAAGCTCGAAGGCTTTGTGGAGAAGGGCTACGACCTCGGCGCGTTGAAGCCGTTCTAGGGTTGGCCGTCGTAGGGTTGGCCGTTGCAAGGTTGGAACGAAGCGGGCCGGCCTCCCTCCGGCAGGCGTAGGTGAAGAATTTAGGACCGGGGTCGTTGAAGATCTGAGGGAGGCGGCCCCGGTCTGTCGCTGGGTACAAGTGAAGGAGCAAATCTCATGGCCGTAAACGCATACTGCATCATCGATGGTCGTCCGGGCAACAGCCCCAGCAAGGAAAAGGCGATCGACATTCTTTCGTTTAGCTGGGGGTGCTCGAACACCGCCACCTACGGCGCCGGGTCTTCGGGCCGCGAGTCGCGCTCGGGCCGCGCCAGCCTCAGCGACGTCAGCATCATGAAGGTGACCGACAAGCTCACCCCGCTGCTGTTTGACGACTGCGCCACCGGCGACGTCATCGCCAAGGTCGAGATCATCTACGACAAGCCGATGGGCGACCAGCAGGAGGACTACTTCAAGATCGAGATGGAAGACGTGATCGTCACCAGCGTGCAGCTCTCGGGCAGCTCGGAGAATCCGACCGAGTCGGTCTCGTTCGCCTACGAGAAGATCAAGATCATGTACAACCCCGAGAGCGACGAGGGCAAGCTCGAAGGCTTTGTGGAGAAGGGCTACGACCTCGGCGCGCTGAAGGCGTTCTAAGGCCGGCTCAAGACGACGGCGAACAAGGCGGGGTAATCGATCGATGACGGCAAAACAACTATTCGAAGCGGGCAAGGTCAGCGAAGCCATCGTGGCCCTCACCCACTACGTCAGAGATCACCCCGCCGACGCCAGACAACGCACGTTTCTCTTTGAGCTCCTCTGCTTTGCAGGGGAGCTCTCGCGCGCCCGCAAGCAGTTGGGCGTGCTGGCGCGGGGCAACGCCGACGCCGAAATGGGCGCCGTGTTGCTCTATTCGGCTTTGCATGCCGAGGAGAGCCGTCAGGAGCTCTTCGCCACCGAGTCCTTTCCGACCGCTCCGGTGGGGCCGTCCGGGCCAGGCAAGCTCAACGGCGAACCCTTTGAGTCCATCGCCGATATCGATCCTGATATCGGCCCTCGCTTGGAAGTGTTTGTGGCCGGCTCCTACACGTGGGTTCCGTTTGAGCACATCGCCGCGATCCATATCCGGCCTCCGAAGAAGCTGCGGGACACACTGTGGACCTCCGCCTTCGTACTTGCCGGTCCGTCCTTCAAGGGCGCGGACATGGGCGAGGTGCTGCTCCCGGCGATTTATCCGTTTTCCAACAAGCACCCCGACGAAGAGATCTGGCTGGGCCGCACCACGGCTTTCGGCTCCGACGACGCCGGCCGCGAGATCCCGGTCGGCCACAAGATGCTCAAAGTAGACGACCGCGAGGTGCCGCTGCTGGAGATCCGCTCAATCGAGTTTGACGTGGAGGCCCCCGCCGAAGCGGAAGCCGAAGGCGTGGACGCCGTCACCAACAAGGGGACGATCGAGCTTTAGACACGGCTGTGACCGCCGGGCGCCGCTTTTATGCCTCTTCGTGAAGACATCTTCCTGCCAATTACTGGGGAAAACCCCAGTGGTCCGTCGTTGCGCTATGAGTACGACGAGATCAAAGAGGCTCGTCGCGAGGAGGAAGACCTTGCCCAGGGCGAGTGGCAGACCGAGCGCAAGGTCGCCGATTATGGCAAGGTTCTCAAGCTCGCCTCCGAGCTGTTGGCGAAACGCACCAAGGACCTCCAACTCGCCTTCTGGATTAGCGAGGCGCTGCTCAAGCTGGAGGGCTTTCCAGGCCTTCTCGAAGGCATTCGCCTCAATCACAATCTGATTGAGACGTTCTGGGATACGATCCATCCCGGCGCCGCCAACGAAGAAGAGGATGGTGATCCCGAAGATCTGGAGATGCGGGCCGCCCCGCTGAGCCAGTTCGGACTGAGCTTGGCCGAGACCGTCCGATTTACGGCGATCGTCAAGGAGGGCTATAACCTCTTTGACTACAAGGAATCGCGAGCGCTCGGTTACGCGGACAAGACTCCGAAAGAGGAGAAAAAGACCCGCGACGCCAAGATCTCCGCCGGCAAAGTTCCCCCCGAGGATTTCGACGACGCTTTCAATGCGACTCCGAAGGCCTATTACGCGGCCATGGAGAAGGAGCTCGACCAGTGTCTGGAAGAGCTCACGGCGCTTGAGAAGCTCTGCGACGAGAAGTTTGCCGATGAAGCGCCCGGCTTCTCAGCGCTCCGCGGCGCACTGACCGAGGTTCGGCACCAGGTCCACCAGTTTCTGGAGAAGAAGCGGGAGCTGGACCCCGATCCGGTGGAGGAAGTAGTCACCGAGCAGGAGGCGGGCGAGGGCGAAGCCATCGCTGCTGCTCCGGGCGCCGACGCGGGCGTCAAGAAGGTCGCCTCCGCCAGCTTGGTCATTCCGCCCGCCGCGGGCGAGCCGCCCGAGCGACGCGATATCGTCGCCGCCATTGCCAACGCCGCCGCCGCTCTGCGTAAGAGAGACCCGCGCAGCCCAGCGCCGTATTTAATGCTGCGCGGGCTGCGTTGGGGCGAGCTGCGCGAGGCCGCCGTCGCCGGTGACGCTAGCGCCTTGCAGCCGCCGCCGATGGAGCTCCGCCGCCGCCTCAAAGAGCTTGCCATGGCCGGCGAGTGGGCGACGCTGCTGGAGGATTGCGAGCGAACGCTCGCGCTGCCTTGCGGCCGCGCTTGGCTGGACTTGCAGCGGTTCGCCGTGGAAGCGTGCGCCGGGCTGGGCCCATCCTACTATCTCGTTGCTCGCGCCATCTCCAGCGAGCTGGCGGCGCTGCTCCACGACGTACCCGATATCGTCCAGCTCACGCTGCTCGACGAGACGCCGGTCGCCTCGCTGGAAACCCGCGCTTGGCTGCGGGAGCTTACCGGCGGGCTCACCGACCAAGCCCCGTTTGACCTGCGCCCATTGGCGTCACAGCTTGCCCAAGCGCAGGCGCAGCCGCCGCCCGAACCGGAACCGGAACCAGAGGCTGAAATCGCCGATGGCGCCGGGGAAGAGGCCGCCGCGGAAGGCGAGGAGCCGAAGCCCGCGCCAAAACCTCCGGCTCCCAAGCCTGCGCCCGCGCCCGCGCCCGCCCGAGCGGCGTCTCCGGCGTCCGTGGCGCCGCCGCCGTTCCCAAAGTCAGCGAAGCCGACCGAGGTCGACTACGCCTTCAACCCCGGCTGGCGAAAAAAGGAATCGATCGACGCCTTTGAGCTCTCCCAAAAGGCGCTCAAGTCGGGCAATCAGGATGACGCGATCAAGATCTTGTGGGAGGATATCCCCAAGCAGCGCTCGGGCCGGGAACGTTTTCGCCGTCAGCTTCAGCTTGTGGAGTTGTTGGTTTCGGTCGACAAGGCCGGTATCGCGCAGCCGCTGCTCGACGATCTCGCCGCCGCCGTGGACAAGCACAACATTGACGCTTGGGAGGACAGTGAAACGGCCGTTCACGCCCTGACCGTGCTGTATCGGCACAGCGAGGCGGTCAAGGGCGACAAGAAACTGCCGAAGGACTACTATGAGCGGGTCGTGCGGCTGGACCCGCGCAAGGCTCTTGAGCTGTAGGATCACGCACGCGCATGGCGACCACCCCAGTCACGCTCTCCGTTCTTGACCGTCTGATCGATGAGGAGCCGGCTGCATCGAAGAAGGTGCAGCGGCGGCGCCAGATTGACGGAACCCCGGCGGGCGACTTCGAGCGGTCGCTCACGCGCCGCGAGTCCGAGGACATGTTTCGAGCCTCGGTCCGGCGCGACATTGAATGGCTGCTCAACGCGCGGCGCATCATCGACCATCCGACGCTGGATTTCACCGAATCCGAGGAGCGCCGGAGGCTGGAGACCGGAGAGTGCGAGTACGAAGAGGTCGAATCCTCGGTCTACAAATATGGGCTGCCGGATTTTTCCGTCTACGGCCTGAACTCGGCCGACGACGCCGACCTGCTGGTGCAGACCGTGCGCAAGACTCTGCGAGTGTTTGAGCCAAGGCTGACCGACGTGAAAGTGATTCCCCTGGACGTGACCACCAGCGGGCTCCGGCAGGTGCGCTTCCGCATTGAGGCCAAGTTGCGCATGGATCCGGCCTCCGAGCGCGTTTCGTTCGACACCCTGCTTGAGCTCAGCAGCGGCCAGTACCAGATCGAGGGGCAGGCGAATGCGCGATGAGCTGCTCGGCTACTACGAGCGCGAGCTGACCTATCTGCGGCGCCTGTCCAAAGAGTTCGCCGCCAAATACCCGAAAGTCGCCTCGCGCCTGTCGATGAGCGGCGAGGAGATCGAGGACCCTCACGTCGAGCGCATTCTCGAGGGGGTTTCCTTCCTCACCGCCCGCGTCCATCTCAAAATCGACGACGAGTTCCCCGAGATCACCGAGTCGCTGCTCGGCGTGGTCTATCCGCACTTCATCCGGCCGATCCCGTCGATGTCGATCGTGCAGATGGATCCGGACCCCGAGCAGGGCAAGCTCTCCTCCGGGGTCGTCATCCCGCGCGGTTCCACCTTGAATTCGCGGGATGTGGGCGGCGTTCCGTGCAAGTTCAGGACGGCCTACGATACAACGCTGTGGCCGTTCCACGTCGGCGCCGCCGAGTGGAAGCCGCCCGATCTGCTGGATCCGCCGGTGCCGACCGACGCCGTCGCGGCGGTGCGGCTGGAGCTCCAGCTCGACCCTGACGTGTCGCTCGAAGAGCTCGATCTGAGCTCAGTTCGCTTTCACCTCAGCGGCGAGAATCGCGTGGTGCATCGGGCGTACGAGCTGTTGTGCAACCGGCTTGTCGAGGTGCTGGTGCGCGACCCCTCGCCGGGCTCGCGCATACCGCCTCAGAGCCTGCCGCCGTCGGCGATTCGCCCGGTCGGATTCGAGCCCGATGAAGGGCTGCTGCCCTATCCGAAGAAGAGCTTCATCGGCTACCGGCTGCTGCAAGAGTTCTTCACTTTCCCTGAAAAATTCTTCTTCGTGGACCTGCAAGGTCTCGACACGCTTGGTTTTGAGGGCTTCAAGGATAAGGTCGAGATCGTTTTTCTGATTTCCGGGATTGAGAGCGACGAGCCCGGGGAAGTGCTGCGCGGCAACGTCAAGCCCAGCCTGTTCCGGCTCAGTTGCACACCGGTGGTCAACTTGTTTCCGCAGCAGGCCGAGCCGATCCTGCTGCAGCATAAGAAATTCGATTATCCGGTCATCCCGGACGTGCGGCGACCGCTGGCGGTGGAAGTCTTTTCCGTCGACGCCGTCGAGGTCATCAACGCCAAGACCCAGGAGGCAACCCCGTTCCAGCCGTTCTATTCGTTTCGGCACGGTCAGGACCCGACCGGCGAGAAGGCCTTTTGGGTGGCGCGGCGGACCGAGTCCTTGCGCCAGCACGACCTCGGTACGGACGTCCACTTGACGCTGACCGATCTAACGTTGAAGCCGGTTTCCCCCAACGCCGACACGCTGACGGTCTGGACCACCTGCACCAATCGCGACCTGCCCGCAAAGCTGCCGTTCGGCAATCCCGACGGCGACTTCAAGCTCGAGGGCGGCGTCTCGATCAAGCGCATTGTCTGCCTGAAAAAGCCGACGGCCCCGATCCGGCCGCCGATGGGCAAGGCGATCCTGTGGCGGATGATCTCGCACCTGTCGTTGAACTACCTTTCGATCGTCGAGGACGGCCGGGAGGGCTTGCAACACATCCTGCGGCTGTATGATTTCACCGACTCCGCTTACGTCAAGCGCATGATCAATGGCGTCACGCGGCTCGACAGCAGCCGGCACTTCGCGCCGGTCCTCTCCGAGCACGGCGTCACGTTCTGCCAGGGGACGAAGGTGGAGCTTGAGCTCGATGAAGAGGAGTTTGTCGGCGGCGGGGTCTACCTGTTCGCCAGCGTGATCGAACGGTTTCTGGGGCTGTACGCCTCGCTCAACAGCTTCACGCAACTCACGGTCAGCACCAAGCAGAAACGGGAGGCGCTGCGGGAGTGGAAACCACGAACCGGCCACCGGATCTTGGCTTAGTCTGGGCCCCGCTCGAAGCCGAGCTGCGGCGCGATCCGACGCCGTTCGACTTCTTTCAGGCCGTTCGCATCCTCCAGATACGTTCGGGCCCGGACTCCGTCGTGGGTCTCGACGGCGACCCGGAGCGCGAGGCCGTCCGCTTCAAGGTGCATCAATCGCTGTCCTTTCCGGCCAGCCAGATCCAGAAAGTAGAGTGGCCGGAAGGCTTGCCGCCGGAGATGTACGTCAACTTCATGGGCCTGACCGGGCCTTTGGGGGTGCTGCCGCGCAACTACACCCAGCTCATCATCGAGCGGCTGCGGGAGAAGGACGCCACGCTGGCGGATTTTCTCGATATCTTCCACCATCGGCTGCTCTCGCTGTTTTACCAGGCCTGGGAGAAATACCGCTTCCCCATCGCCTACGAGCGCGACGGGAGGGACCGTTTTTCGCGACAGGTGCGCTGCCTGGTCGGTATCGGCACGGCAGGCATGCAGAACCGCTTGCCCGTGCGCGACGAGGTCCTGCTTTACTATTCAGGGCTGCTGGCGCTGCAGCCGAAGTCGGCGACGGCGCTGGAAGCGTTGCTGGAGGATTACTTTCGGGCGCCGTTTGAGATCGTGCAATTCGTCGGGGCTTGGTATGCTCTAGCCGAGTCGGACCAGTGCTCTTTTTCCGGCTTTGGCGCCGCTTCGGAGATGTTGGGCCGCGGTGCGGTGGTCGGCGATGAAGTCTGGAGCCAGCAGTCGCGGGCCCGCATTCGGATCGGGCCCTTGACGCGGAGGCGGTATGACGAATTCTTGCCCGACGGATCGGCGTTTGAGCCGCTCAAGGCGCTGACGCGGTTCTTCGCCGGATACGATGTCGATTTCGAGGTGCAACTGGTTTTGAAGCGGGAGGAAGTCCCGCGGTGTTTGCTCGGCGAGGCGGGCGGCGGCGAACCGCGGCTGGGCTGGGCGACCTGGGTCAAATCGGGGGAAGACTTCGACCGAGACCCCTCGGATACTGTGTTTCCACTGGGATAAGGAACGATCTATGACTGTCAACATGAAGGCCCTGATCAGCAGGCTCAACGATACGACGCGGTCGGCTCTGGAGGCCGCCGCCGGGCTGTGCCTGTCACGCACCCACTACGACGTGGAGGTGGAGCACTTCCTGATGAAGCTGCTCGACGCCCCCGACGGCGACCTGACGCCGATCCTGGCGCGCTTTGAGGTCAGCCGCTCGCGTCTGGCCGAAGAGCTCACCCGCAGCCTCGACACCATCAAGACTGGCAACGCCCGTACACCCGCCATCAGCCCCCGCATCGTGCGGATGCTCACCGAGGCCTGGACGATCGGCTCGATCGACTATGGCGCCCAGAAAGTGCGTTCCGGCTTTGTGATTTTGGCCCTCACCAAGAACGAAGAGCTGCGCCGGCTGATGCGCGAAATCAGCCGCGAATTCCAAAAAATCGACGGCGAAGCGCTCG
>CAYOPA010000224.1:0-8649 GCA_964405625.1 uncultured Bryobacterales bacterium | reverse complement strand
TGAGGAAGAATTGCGACAGCCGTGTCGCCTTGCCGATCACCAGAGGCAGCACGCCCGTCCCCAGCGGATCGAGCGTGCCCAAATGGCCGACCCTGCGCTCGCCGGCGATTCTTCGCATGCGCTGCACGGCGCCATGGGAGGAAATGCCGGCCGGCTTGTCGACGACGATGACTCCGTCCATTTACCCATGGTAGGGCTCCGGGCGCTAGCGATGGAACCGCGCCCGCCGTACGCCATTGTGGAGCGGCATGCGATAGCCGATAAAGCAGAACTGATCGAACGCCCAGAATACGACCGACTCCAAGTTCTCGCGCAGGCTCATGCGGCGCTCGAAGTTCCATGGCTCGCTGGAGTTGAAAACCCCGATCAGGTGGGCCGACCGTTCGCGCGAGAACCCTTTTGTCTGCGGGAACAGGATCGACTCCAGGGCCTTGTTGAGGTTCCGATCGCCGGTGTAGGTGAAGTTTTCCGTCTTGAGGATCTCGTAGTTCGCCGGCGTCCAGTCCAAGTCCGGGTAGTTCACGGCCCGCGTCAGGGGAAAGTCGTTGACGTCGTGCGGGTACAGCACCTCAAAGCGCGCGTTCGGGAAAGTGGCGAGCACAAAGCTTCGAATCGCCGCCGTGTACTGGCCGATCAGCCCCGACAGAAATTCAACTTCCTCGGGGTGGTCGTCAATGGGGTCTTCATTCGACAGGAACACGTGCATGCTGCGCCCATACTGCGATTGAAATTGCGTGACCGTGTATTCGTCGTAGAAGGTCATGCCGGGCCGCGGCGCCTGTCCGGGCTCCGGCCGCTCGAGGAAGTACCACCACTGCACCTCGCCGAACTGGAGGTACGGAACCTGCCCGGCCTCGTGCTGCAATTGCGCCATCTCCAGATACACCTCCTTCCAGTAGTCGATCGCGGTCGGCGAAAAGTTCGTCTGGATCGCGGGAGTGTTCAGGAAGACCGCTGTGCCGTGCGAGTAGCGCTGTGCAATCCCCGCCGCGACAGACGGATCGCCGTGCGAAAGCTCCGTGCTGAAGGCCGCCGCGCAGTCAATCCCGGCGTCCTTGAGCGCTTTGAAGTAAGCTCGATGCCAGTCCAGGGCCGCCCGATTGTGGCGCGGCAGTGCGGCGAGGTCGGTCAGCCACTCCCCGTCGATCCCGCCTGTCAGCGTGGCCCCGCTCACCGCGAGCTCAAAATCACCCTCCGCCGGCGACGCCGAAAGCGTGATGGCGTTCCCTTGGGCGCCGAGCGGCCGCGCCGTGATCGTCAGCACGTTTCCGTCGGCCGAGGCCCGGACGCCGGTTGATCCGTCGTTGATCAGATACTCAAAGGACTTCGCAATCGTCTCCGGCGTATCCGTCTCCACGCTCAGCCGCTGGAACACCGTTGAATCGATGACGACCTGGACGTTCTGACTGAACACAGGCTCGCCAGTGAACGTGACCGTCGCCTCCGCGTAGACGTTGCCGGGATTGACCAGCTCGTAGAACAGAATTGCTCCCACGTAGTGGTTCGCCCGGCCCCGGAACCCCAGCTTGTTCAGGATCCAAACCACACGCTCCGGCGCCAGGACCACCGAGTGTTCCGTGTCCCAGTCCGTTGCCAGTGTTTCGATACTATTCGGCGGCTGCGTCGGGATCGCCGTCGTTGGAATCGCCGCCTCCAGGTGGTCAAAGCGGAACGCCCAGCCGTCCGTGAGCAGCCTAGCGTTCACCTGGTGCTCACCCGGGCCGTAGTCTCCAAGCTCGATCCGCGCCAGGAAGTCCTCGCCTGGAGCTAACAGGGTGATCGTCTGCTCCGGCTCCCCATCTACCGACACTGCAATCGTCCCCGACTCGTAGGTCCGGCGGACGCCCATGTAAAGCCGATGACTCGCCTGATGGCTGTAGACCACGGAGAAGCTCGCGTTTAGCTCGCTGGTCGCGTGGATTGTTCCCCCCGAATAGTTGCCCCTCTCCAGGAACCACGCTCCCGTGTACGCGAATCCAGGGCCGTCATCCTCGAACCGTCGGCTGGAAGGACCCGCAACCGAGTAGATCCGGTTCAAGCCGGTGACGGTCCAGTTCGTGACCTCCACCTCGAAATCCGAGCGCTGGTAGGTCCCCGGCTGGATTGCCGCCGAGTACGTCCAGCGCATTTTGCGCACATTCGCCGTTGGGATCGCGCCGAGCTCGGCGTCCGTCAAGTCGGAAAAATCAAGGTCAACCCGCCACTTCGACGGCGACATCCCTCCGCTCATCGTCTGCGCCGCCGGAGTCCACTGCTCGGTCATCGCCTCGCTGACGCCGCCGACGATTCCGAGCTGGTTGCCCTCCTCGCCGGGCGTCAGGTTCGTTAGCGTAATCGTCTGCTCCAATCCGTCATACTGCGCTAATATCGTCGGCGAGAAGGTGTTGATGGAAAGAGTCAGGGCCGCCAGAACGTCCGCAAAGGTTTCGCCGGTCTGGACCACGTGGTTGTACTGCTCATCGCGCCAGGAAAGCGCCACGCGGTCCCCATCCGTCAGCGTCCCACCCAATGTGAACGTCGCCTGCGCGGCTTCGTAGCTCCCTTCAACGGGCGTCGCATGCTCGCTGAGCCGCACCCGGTAGATCTGCTCGTCGCCGTTGGCGTCGTCGGCCCAGATCCGCAGAAACGGCCAGTCCACCGTCGGAAACAGCGCCGAATCCATGGGAATGCAGTTCGTGCGCGTCTCCTCGTAGCTCAGCGTTAGCCCGCTGAGGTTCCCATCCGGCAACGGCAGCAGCGAAGGGTGCTCAAAATCGTTGTCGCGATTCCACTCAATCACGGCCCAGTCAAACTGCTGCCGCCACGAACCCGAAACCGTATACCCATTCGGTGACGCCGAGCTCAGCGCCGCTATCGACGACGGCTGGAAAAAGTAGCAGTGTAGATCGCGGTCCGGACGGAGTTTTTCGATGACTTCAGACACGGATGGCCACGCTCAAGTCGCTTCCCGGGTAGGTCGAGCCCACCCCAAGGATGTTCAGAGTCAGGCGGCTCGATTCCGCCAGCGTTGGCAGCTCCCGCCCAGGGATAGGAATCGCTTCGCTCTGCCCGTTCGGGATCGTCACGGTCGCAATCAACGCGCCGTCCTGCCGAATCTCCAAAACCAGATCCGCTCCCGTCGGCGGCTGCTTCACAATCGCCAGAATGTCGCGGATCGACAGATCTTCCTGCACGATCAATGGCGGGCTGGCGTCGTCCAGCGCCCCCAATAGGCCCTCAATCTGAAATTCGAACTGTCCGCCCCGCAGGCTGCGCAACCCAAAATCCGCCAATTCGGACTGGTTCGCAAATCCTCGCGGGCTGTTTCCGATGGAGTTGGTCAGCTCAAGCTCGACACAAGCTAACCGCGCGCTCGGCAGGGCAATCGACCGCGCCCACCGAGCGCCTTCCGGCGTGCCGAAGAACGCCCGTGGGAACGATACCGTCTCGGTTCGGGTTTGCAGAACAATCGCTTCCACCCCCGCCGTATGCGGGACCGGCTCACTCCCGCACGCCCCTCGCTCCACTGCATGCTCAGTCCCCCCGCCGGTCACTTCGATCACGCGCATCAGCTCATGCTCAAGCTGAATCAAGTCCCCCTCCTGCGCCCCGCCCGGAGCCGCAAATGTTAGCGTGGTCGCCTCATCGTCCACAGCCTGGGTGATCGGGTCGCCGGTGATCGGGGTCAGCTCACTGCGGAAATACAAGGTAAACAGGCCGCCCGAGATGGTCTGCGTATTGATCAGCGTCTCGAAGCCGATCCCTCGCATTTCAAAGGTCCCGTCGCCGCGCGCGTCGACCGCGAAAGTCGGCTGCGGCGGAACATCCTGGTCCGCCACTCCCACTCCGCCGCCGCCAATCCGCCAGCGCGTGACGATCGACAGTCCTTCCAACGACTCCACGTTCTGTGCGTTCGCCGCCCGGCCGGTAATCTGGATGATCTCGTCCCGCCGGTTCGGAACCTGGAAGCGTGCCGGGCTGCTCCGGGCGCGGCCTCCAAACCGCCACGTCGCATCGGCGACCACAAAGATCGTCGACGTGCCCGGTTCAATCTCCCACGGCGGCTCCACTGTGATCGTCGTCGCCGTATTGCTGACGATCCGGCGCTCCTGGTCGGCCCCTTTTCCGCGTACCAGCCGGCAGGCATGTCCCACCAAGCCGTTCACGGGCATCTCCAGCGCCGAGCTGCCTACGGTATCCGGCCCAAATTCGGTTGCAAACTGCTCCGGCGTATTCTCCAGGCGCCAATAGAAGTTGGCGTGGGAATAGTTCGGGTCCGGCGCGCCCTCCAGCTCTTGCGGCAGCCCGTCATCAGCGAACGTCGCCGCCGGCGCCTGCCCCGAGGCGATCCGCAGCAGCCGTGACGGTAGATCGCCCCGATACACGCTGAAGCTCACTGCCGCGGCGCCGAAGCTGAGCCGCCGCAATGTCACCCGGTTCAAGGACGAGCCGGCCGGGATGTCGGCCCGCACCACAAACGACGGTGCGCTCTCCAAGCCGTCTGTGTCCGTCGCCGTCACGGCGTAGTAGAGTGTCTGGTTGCCTTCCAGGGTTCCCCCGCTGGTCTCCACCAGCGGCTGTAGGCCCAGAAATGGAGGCGTCGCGGCAAGCGACCGACCCGTTTGGGGCGCCCGAAATCCCACCTCCACCTCGGTCAGAATCGTCCCGTCCGATCCCCCGACCGAATACTCCTGGATCGTGAGCTGCTCGCGGCCAAACTCATCCAGCTCAACCCCCAGCAGCGAGTTGGGCTGGGCCGGCTCCGCGCTGGGCAGCTTCTGAGTGGGAGGGATCAGGCTAAGCTGGCCGTTGGTGTCGTTGTACCAGGCGTCGTCATGGATCTGCGCGGTGATTCGCACCGACCGATAGTTGGCGCCGGGCGCAATCTTGATGATTCGGAAAGGTTGCTGAACGAATCCCTCTTTCAGGTAGGTAACCGCGATAATGTCGCCCAGCCGCTGGCCCAGAGCCTTGACGCTGGTTTCAAGCTCGATGAATCGATTGCCCTGAATCGAGCGGTCCAGGAAATACTTCAGCGTCCGAGCCGCTTGGTCGAAGCTCGGCAGCCCATCCACGACCAACCGCCCGCTGATCTCCTGACCGGTCCGCCGAATGCTCTCGACGTCGCTCAAGCCCAAACTGTCTTGTTGAAACTCGTTCAGCTCATCGGCCAGCTCAATCGAGAAACGATTCGGCGTATCCACAATCGGCCGCGACCACAGCCGCACCGCCGGCGAACCGTCCTCACGCCGCAGGATTGCCGACTTCAAGCCCTCCACGGAGCCGTCGGCATAGTGGTAGGCCGCCCAACCTCCGTTCAGCGGCTCAGTCGCATTCGATCCCGCCGGCTTCACCGGCTGCTGTAATAGGATCGAGTTTTCCACCAGCACTCCCAGCCGCCCGTCCGGCTGGTAGGTGAGTTGCAATCGCGCGTTATTGCGAATCCCTCGAATCAGATCAGCCGCCGTCCTCCTTCCTCGGATGGCCAGGTTGCACGTGAACCGCTTCACCGAAATCGGGTTTCCTTGGTTGTCCGTCGCCGCGATCGTCTCGTCACAAAACGTAGCGGCTGCCTCAAAGCTCGCCAGATCGAGCTCATCCTTGCGCCAGCCGCTCTTGCGCAGCACATCCAGCAAGATCCAAGCCGGATTGTCGCTAAAGGCGTAGCCTGTCGACGCCCCGGTTCCGTCGAACCGCTCGACCTTCGACCCCTTCAGCAGCACCTTCACCCGAGGCAGCGAGCCGCCGTCGTTGAGTTGGTTCGGCACAACAATCGACAGCGCCGCCATGCTGCCATACGGGTCGCCCAGCGGCGCCCCGGCCGGTGTCGTGAAGTTCAAGTTGAAACCGCCCGTCCGGGCCCCGCCGGCAAACAGATTCCACCACCCGCTCGCCGTCATATCCCGGCCGGTTACCCCGATCGGGATCTCCACGTTGTTGACGACAACCTTGAGCACTTCCGCAATCTCACCGGAAGCGAGCGCCGCCTCCATGCGCGTCAGATTTCCGTCATTGCGAGCCAGCACCAGCGGCGGCTCGATCCAACCGGTCCCGTAGACCAGCGGCACGAAGTCGTTGTAGCGGGCCTCATTGGCCGCTACCCGCGAGACTGTCCTCTCCTTGTCGCCGTGGCTGCGCACCAATATCGACGCCGGTACAAACTCAATACCGCCGAAACGCCGTGTCACGTTGCTCGATCCGTCCTGGTCGAACATCCCGCGAGCCAAGCAGTCCGATCGCGTCAAATTACACCCGGTAAACGGTCCCGAGCCGTTCAGGTTCCCCACGCCCCCCGGCTCGCCCGCCGAGTATCCGCAGGCGTATGCCGGCGACAAACGGCCTTCTGAACCTCCATCCACCGCCTCTAGCCGCTCCTCCTGAGTCGCCGGGAAACGCCACGGGCACCGCCGCTGGATACGCACCGGCGGCAGCAGTACACGCTGCAAGCTCATCCGGTTGACGGCCGTCAATCTCGCCCCTGACTCTGTAACCTCTTCGGGCGCGTTGAAAACGCCTCGAAACACCGTCATCGTCTCGCTGGCCGGCTCACCGGCCTCCAGGTCGTAAAACAGAAAGCGAACAGTTACTCGCGCACCCGCCAAACCCGTCGCCGACTCGATCTGCGAGATCCTGGAATCAGCGTTGGCCGCCGAGATCGAGATCCGCGGGATCGAATCGACCCCCGACGCGTCGGAAGACTGCATCTCAAACACGTTGTGACGAGCCACCCGCGCCTCGTAGATCTCCCCTTCGAACGTCGCTTGGTGCGTTGACCAACGCTCCACGTCGCCGCCGGCCAAGGTGATGTCAAACAGCAGCAGCGGAGTCTGCGCGATGCTCTGTTCCTTTAGGTCGGCGATGGGGTCCATACGATCCTCAATCTCGTGCTATGTCGGTTCAGACCGGAGGCGCGGTCAATCAGCGCATCCTGGTCAAAGCGCGCGTTTGGGTGGACGCCGCTCCGCTCACCCGAACGCTTGTACTCCGAGGCCGTCGCCTGCGCTTCAAACTGTGGACCGAAGACATCCACGCTCGCGCCCGCCGGCGCGACGATCTCGAACCGCATCGTCTCGCCCGACCCTTCTCCGCCATACAGCGCCACATAGCGCCGCCACACGCCGTCCTGTTTGAACGGCTCAAGTCGCTGCGATCCCTGCCCGTCGCCCACTCGCAGAGCTACGCCGCTGGCCGTCGTCCGCGCCCACATGCTGCCGGCATATCGGTATGTCGCCGGCGCTGCGATTGTTTGCGCCAGCGCTCCTCCTCCCCCGCCAGTCGTGAGGGTGGTCGCACCGGTCCCGCCCAGCGGGTCGGCCACGCCCGCCTGCAGCCCGGCCCCGGTCACCGACCAGACGGCCTCGTCCAGTCCCTCCGACCAAACCAGCAGATTCGCGGTGGGGTCCAGAAACGTAAAGCCCCCGAGTCTGCCGCCCGCCTGTTGAAAGAGTTCCTCAACCGCGGCCCATTCGGCATCGGTTAGCTCCTCAAGCGCTACATCCCAACTGCGTTCCTCGAAGTCCGGATCCGCATAGCTGATCTCGCCTCCATTCGGGCCTTCATGGCGCGTCGACCGAAAACGCACCTCCGCCCGAAATGGAAACTGTGTCATCGCTCCCGTTGAAAGTTGTGGAAATGTCGGCATCGCCTACGGCCCCCAAATCGTCGCTACGGCACGCGTATCGCGTTCCGACCTCGCCGACAAGATCATCTCGTCCTCGCCAAACCGACAGTCAGGAACCACGAGCCCCGTCCAAGGATCCGTGAAGTCGAAACGGCCGGCCGAACCCCGCATCGCAATGAAAAACTCCCGCAACGCCGCCGCCTCCGACGCGGTCAGCATCGCCAACTCGATGACCCAACGCCGCCGGCCCGCTGCCGAGTCGCGATAACGTTGCTCTGCGTTGTCCAGAAATCGCAGCGCCTGGCTCCCCAGCCGCAGCTCTCTGTTCGACGGGTATTGCGCGATGGCGCCACTCTTCAGCTTCGGAAATACCGGCATCTTCGACTCCACAAGATCAGAACCCGGACGTCAATCCGGGGCCAATAAACCCGCCGCCCACCTTGCCCCTGGTCGCTTCTACCCATCCGAACCCGGGACGTCAGTCCGGGGCCAATCTTCGATCCCGTCACCGGCTCAATTTTCCGCGTGGAATTCCCGAGCTTCCGGGTCTCGCGTGCACGCCGCACACTCGGCCTCGCTCTCATGAGCGCCAGCCACCGCGTCGCCGCCGCTCACAGCCCCAACGCCTCCGCCAACAGCGCCGCATAGTCGCCCGCGTGCTGAAACTCCCCAACCTGCCCAGCCCCGAGCACGGCGGCAGCGCCGGCCGGGTCGAGCGAGTAGTCCCTGTTTTCCGGGTCGTCAATCCAACCGGGCGCGCCGACAACGCTATTCACGTCCAAAGTCGGGTTAGCGGCCCTGTAATTCGTCACCGACGTGTGCGTAGCACCCTCCAACTGGAATCTAGTCGAGTCCGAGTCGAACACGTTATCCTCGCTGTCGAAAGCAAGCGCCAGAGCGGAGCCGAGCCGAAGAACCCGCTGCACGGCGGACCCGGAAAACCCGTCGAAGACGTTGCGGCGATTCACGAGGGTGATGTTGGCGGTGCTGCTACCCTCGCCCATCAGAATGCCATGGACGCCCACGCCGTCCCGGTTCCGCACCGCGAT
>CAYOPA010000223.1:0-8651 GCA_964405625.1 uncultured Bryobacterales bacterium | reverse complement strand
CATCGTGGCGCCGCGGTCGCGGGCCTCGGGATCGATGTCGCAAATGGCGGTAAAGCGCACCCTCGGCGACTTTACGGCGCGGGTGAGCACGGTTGTGCCGCGCCCGCCGACGCCGATGATACCGGCGCGGACCTCGTCGTTGGAGCCCTGCGCGGAGAGAAAGGCCGGCGCGGCCAGGGCGCCGGCCGCCAGGATGTCTCTACGGGTGGGGTGCTGCATATTGCCTCTCATGACGGTTCCACAACGGCTTTGAGCCCGCTTACGATCTGTTGTATTCTCGCCGCGGACAGCCGCCCGATCAAGTCCCGGAGGTCTGATTTATCGACCGTCAGCACTTGGCTAACGTTGACGACGCTCGCTGCGGGCAGTCCGCCCTCGCCCTGCGGGATCAGTACGTTATGGACCGCCAGGGCGCGCCTCAAGTTCGTGGTTAAGCAGCAGACGATCGTAGTTCGGATGGCGCTGGCGTTCACCAGGTCGTTTTGAACTACGACATGCGGTCGAATCAGGGCCGGGGCTGATCCTCGCGGCCGGCCCGGATCGAACCAGTAGATGTCACCTTGCCGGATCACTCGCCGCCCTTCTCCAGGCGATCGCGATAGTAGCTTGCCGCCGACTCGACCCACGCCTTGTCATCCGGGTCCTCGTCGGCGTAGGCCTCGTTGTATTGCGCCAGCAGGCGCTTATCCTCGATCCGCTTTAACATCTGCTCAATCGCGTCAGCCACAAACCGGCTGCGCGGCGCTCCAGACTCGAGGGCCTCGCGCTCCAGCCGCTCGAACAGCTCCTCGGGTAGAGAAATGGTGGTCTTGACGGTCATACCCAAAGTATAACCGCATGGACTACCAGCCCAGCAGCTTTTTGTAGACCGCGTACAAATTCGCCTTGGCCTCAATGCCGATCCCCGGAGCGTCCGGCAGCCCCACGATCCCGTTCTCGACCGGGACGCCGTCCGCAAACCCGCCGAACGGCTCAAACACGCCAGGGTAGGACTCGTTGCCGCCCAGCCCCAGCCCCGCCGCCAGATGCAGCGCGAACTGGTGCCCGCCGTGCGGCACGCAGCGGCCCGGCGACCAGCCCTGGCGCTCCAAGACCTCCAGCGTCCGACGGTACTCGACCAGCCCGTAGCTCAGCGCCGGATCCATCTGCAAGTAGTCTCGTTCAGGCTGCATCCCCCCATAACGCAACAAGTTACGGGCGTCTTGGTGCGAAAAGATGTTCTCGCCGGTCGCGATGGGAACCTTCGACTCGGCGGCGATCTCGGCGTTGAGCTCGAAGTCCAGCGGGTCGCCCGGCTCTTCGTACCACACCAGCGGATACTCGCCCAGGGCCCGCGCATACGCCAACGCCGTCGGACGGTCAAAGCGGCCATTAGCGTCGACGGCCAGCCTCCGGCCGGGGCCGATGGCCGCCAGAACAGCCTCGATGCGGTTGATGTCGTCGGCGAGCGAGGCCCCGCCGATCTTGTTCTTGACCGCTTCGTAGCCGGAATCGACGTAGCGCTTCATCTCGTCGACGAGCCGCGGGATGTCCTTGCCGGGGTAGTAATAGCCGCCGGCGGCGTAGACCCAGGCTTGGTTGGAGAATCCGCAGCGGTTGTAGCGCTCGCCCAGGAGTTGATAAAGCGGCTTGCCTTCGATCTTGGCGACCAGGTCCCACAGCGCCATGTCGGCGACGCCGACGGCCACCGAGCGTTCGCCGTGCCCGCCCGGCTTTTCGTCGCGCAGCATCGCGTCCCAGGCCCGCTCGGGTGAAAAGTTGTCGCGGTCGGGGTCGAGCACGCTGTTTGGTTTGGCCTCCAGCAGGCGCGGCAGGATGCGCCGGCCCAGAATGTCCTGCTGGTCGTAGCGGCCGTTGGAGTTAAACCCGAAACCGACCAGCGGCTTGCCGTCGCGCACCACGTCGGAGACGATGGCGACGACCGAAACGGTCATCTTGGCGAACGAGATATAGGCGTTGCGGATCTCCGAGGCGATCGGGACGACGGCGTGATGGATGGATTGAATGCGCACGAACCGCCGATTGTAACGCGCTTTCAGAGCTCCGGCGAGACTGCTAGAGTCTATAGTGACAAGGGAAAACAGCGCATGCGAACGATACTGCTCCTCAGCTTCCTCTGGGCCGCCTCGGCCTTCGGCTCCATGCCGCCGCCGTCGGTGGACCGGGAGGCGGCGGAGTGGACGATCCGGATGGGTGGCGCCGTGGTCGTCGCCGGCGACTCCAAGCGTATCTGGAAGGTCGACGAGCTCCCGCTCGACGATTTTCGGCTCGAAGAAGTCAACCTCGTCGGCTGCAACATCGATCCGCCGGATCTGGCGCGGATGAGCCCGCTGCTGAGCTTGAGGCGCATCCATCTGCCCGGGCCGATGTGGAACCCGCGCGCCGGAGCCCAGGGTGATCACTCCAAGCAGCTCGGGTACCTGTCTTCGATTCCGAACCTGGAGGAGATCACGTTCTCCTACACCTTCCTGGCGCGCATCAAATTCACCGACCCCGGCGTGGAGAAGATCTCTCCGTTGGCCAACAGCCTGCGGGCTCTGCGAATGCGCCGAACCGACGTGAAGGGCGCGACTCTGGCCCCGTTCGTGAATCTGCGCGAGCTCGACCTGACTTTCGCCAACGTGGCCGACGAGGCGATGCCGCACATCGGCAAGATGAAGCAGCTTGAAAAGCTGTGGGTGCGCGACAGCCGCATCACCGACGCCGGCATGGAACATTTGGCGGGGCTGACCGAGCTTCGCGAGCTGGACATGAGCGGTCTGGCGATCAGCGACGTCGGAATCCGGCATCTCGCCAATCTCAACAAGCTCACCCGCCTGGAGATACTGGGCGCCGATGTGACCGACGCCGGTCTGGAGGTTCTGCGCGATAAGAAGGAGTTGCACGTGCTGGACCTGTACCGGACCAAGATCACCAACGCCGGTCTGGAGATTCTGCAAGGGCTGCCCAACCTGCGCATGGTGGATCTCCGCTACACCCGCGTCACCCAGGGCGGCGTGGAAGCCCTTCAGGCCGCGCTGCCGAATTGCAGTATCACGTTCATCAACATGTCGCCGATGCCCGGCGGCGGCCATGAAGTGACGATTTTGGACCAGCCGACTCCGGCCCAGACCGCGGCGTGGGCCAAGCGCGTGGGCGGCCGGACAGTGATGCAGGACGGAAAGCTGACGGAGATCTCGCTGGCCCATACCTCGATCACTGACGCCGAGCTCGCCAACCTCGCCGGGCTCAGCGACCTGCGCCGCCTGGACCTGAGCACGACCCAGATCGGCGACCTCGGCGTGGAAAAGATCAGCGGGCTGGTCAACCTCGAAGAGCTCGACCTGACCCATACCACCGTCTCCGACGGGGGATTGCCGGCATTGGGCAAGCTGCGCAACCTGCGCAAGCTGAGCTTGAGCCACACGCTGGTTGAGGGCGACGGCCTCAAGGCATTGCAGTCGCTGGGACGGCTGGAAGACCTTGACCTTCTCGGCTCCCATATCCGCAGCGACGGCGTGGCCGGCTTGGTCGACCTGCCGGCGCTGAAGAAGCTGCGGCTGGCCTATACCGACATCACCGACGACGCCGGCGATTCCCTGCGGCAGATGACCGGGCTGACCTCGCTCGATCTGACCGGCACGGACATCGAGGACGCCGGTTTTGCCAAGCTCGCCGGCCTGACCAACCTGGAGTTCCTGGGCCTGAGCTACACGCGCATCACCGACGATGGGTTTGCGCCGCTGGCCGGCATGACCAAGCTGAAAGGTTTGCACCTGGTGCGCACCCGAACCTCCGACGAGGCCATGAAGACGATCGCAAAGCTCCCCGAGCTGCGCGACCTGAATCTCGACTACACCGAGGTCTCCGACGAAGGCCTCGCCGAGCTGCCCGACCAGATGCCGCTGGAGACGTTGAGCCTGGACAGCGCCCACATCAGCGATATCGGCGTGGACACCCTGAAGCGGCTCAACAGCCTGAAAATCCTGGATCTCTACCACACGATGGTGACCGAAGACGGCAAGCAGCAGCTTGATGCAGCGCTGCCGGAGTGCGAGATCACCTTCGACGTCGATTCCAGCCGCCCGACCCGCAGGAGAAGCTGACCGATGCGCTTGCTAGCCCTATTGATCGCCTCGTTGCCGCTGTGCGGCGCCGTCTGGAATGAAGACGACGTTGCAAGCTGGGTCGAGCGTACCGGCGGAACCCTGGCTCGCGACGCCGAGGGTCACATCATCGAAGTCGACCTCTCCTCGAAGTGGGTCAGCGACGGCGACCTCGCCTTGATCGGCCGCCTGGAGCGCCTGGAGAAGCTCGACCTCTCCTACACCTGGATCAGCGATCAAGGCATGGAGCGCCTGGCGGGCCTGCGCAACGTCCGCGAGCTGCGGCTCCGTTACTGCGATTACCTCACCGACGCGGCCGTAATTCCGCTCAAGGGCTGGAGCAAGCTCGAGGTCCTGGACCTGGAGGGCGCCGACGTAACCAGCGTGACCTTTGAGCACATCGCCCACTTGGACCAGTTGAGGGTGTTGCGCGTCGGCCACAGCCGCGTGGAGGACGAGGGTTTTGAGGATCTGGCTTCGCTGACGCGCCTGGAAGAGATCGGCTTTGGCGGCAACAAGATGAGCGGCCGCGCCTTGCCGCTGCTCAAGATGCTGCCCGCGCTGCGGAAGGTCGACCTGGGCGGCCTGCAACGCACCGACTCAGGGCTATGGGGCGTGGCGCTGTCGGACTTCAACCTCGACGGCCTGGCTGAGCTGACCGACTTGACCCACCTGAACCTGCAAGACACCAAGATCGGCGACCGCGGTTTGGAACGGTTGGCGGGCCTCAAAAAGCTTGAAAACCTGGACTTGAGCGGAACGCTCGTGGGCGATCTGGGGCTGCCGCTGATTCCCAAGCTCACAGCCCTAAAATCCGTGCGGCTGTGGCGCGCCGAGAAGGTCGATGACCGTGCAATGCAGGGGCTGGCGGCCTTGCCCGCCTTGGAGACGCTCGACTTGGCGGAAACCGCCGTGACCGACGACGGGCTGGCCGCGCTGCTGAAGGCGCCCGCCCTCAAGCGGCTCTATCTGGCCTCGACGAACGTCAGTCAGGACGCCGCCGAGAGCTTCCGCCGGGAGCGGCCGGACGTTCATGTCTCCTGGGCGCCCAAGCCGATCGAGGTGGATCGCGAAGCGAATGTCGAACCGTAAGCGGGGGACGCCATGAATCTGCGGGCGCTGCTGCCGGCGTTGCTGGTGATCGGCCTCATCGCCATCATCTGGAGTTGGCGCGCCAGCTCTGATCAGTCGCGCCTGGAGGGCAGGATTACCGATGTGCGAACCCTCGAAGTCGAGGAGAACGCCTCGGTGCTGCTGGTCAACTTCGAGGTCGCCAACGTCACCAAACTGCCGTTCGTGGCGCACGAGCGCTGGCTGGAAGTCATTGACGCCAACGGCAATCAGCACAAGGGCCTGACCATCCAAGGCGCCGACATGCACGACCTCTTTCGATACTTTGCCGCTGAGCTCGGCGGCATGAAAGACGCCCCCTTCGTCGCGCAGACGGTGATCGAAGCCGGTGAGACCCATCGCGCTCTTCTGGGCGCCCGTCTTGAAATTTCGAAAGCCGAGCTCGAAGCGCGCCGCGAGATTATCGTAAGAATCTTCGACGGCGTTCGACGGGAGACGCAGCTCCGACTGCCCGCCCAGGATTAGCCGGTTCGCCCGGATCAAAACGGTGGGGGCGGCCGTCTTGGATCTTCAACGCTCGCCTGCCATTGAGCAGCGCCAGTAACTCTTCGCCAAAAACTTCCAACGCGCCGGGGCTGAGCAGACCGGACAGCTCCAGATCCTTGGTGGAACGAAATTGGCCGCGCAACAGTAGCAGGGTCGTGTCGTTGTCCACCAAGTAGCGCAAAGGGATCTCGTTCTCCTGCGCCAGAAAATTCAAAAAGCACTTCAGCACGGTTAGCGCGGCGGCTTCGCGCGGGCTGGGCTCGGGCCTGGTTGGCGGCTCTTCGAGCTCGCTTTCGGGGACGGCCAGGGCCGCTTCCACCACCCGCAGGATGGAGGCGGCGCCGTTGCCCTTGATCTTCAGCCCGGCGCCGTTGAAAGCTTCCAGGTCTTCGGGATGCTTGGGCTGGGTGCGGGCGAGTTGTAGCAGTGCGCGGTCCTCGGCCAGCCAGCGCCGTGGGATGTTGGACTTACGGATGCGCTCCTCGCGCCACTGGCATAGGTGTTTGAGCACCTCGTACTCGCGCGGCTTGATGCGCCCGCCCGTCCCGAGCCTTTGCGCGATGGCGCGACCGTCGGGCTCAAAGCGCGAACGGTCAGCCAGCTCCGCCGACAATTTCAAGGCCCAGCTCTTGCGGCCTCGTTTTTCCAAGTCGGCCAACAAGAGCTCCGTCAACTCCACCAAGTGGGCCACATCTTCGGCGGCGTAGTCGAGCATCTCGCGCTTCAGCGGCCGTTGCAGCCAGTTCGCGCGCGTGTGGCTCTTGGGTAAGTGTACGCCGAGCATCTTGCTCAGCAGCGGCGCCAAGCCGATCTGGTCGCCCTTGCCGGTAAGCGCGGCGGCGATCGAAGTATCCAGCAACGGGCTCGCCAGGATGCCGTAATCGCGAAACAGGCACTCCTGGTCCTGCTCGGCCGAGTGCGCGGCCTTCAGAGTCTTGGGGGCCGTGAAGACCTCCAGCAATGGCGCCATGGCTTCGGCCGAAACGGCGAGAGGATCAATCAGCCACGTGCGCCGGCGGTCGGCGATCTGCAACAAACCGAGCTGCGGGAAAAATGTCTTTTCTCGGAGGAACTCCGTATCAAAAGCGATGATCGGCTGTCCGGAAAGGGCTTTGGCGACCTTGGCCACGCCGATTGCGTCAACAATCAGCGGCATTTCGGCGGAGTCGGCCTGGGCCTTGCGGCCAGTAGAGGAGCGGGACATCGCGACGCAGGTTACCGGAATCTTACCAGACAATGACAACCGCCGGGCAATCTCCGCCTGGTTTCGGCCAGGGAGGCCGCGCACGGCCCGCGGGCAGGAATGACAGGAGATTGTCGGCGGCTTGATCAGAATCCCCCCCTTGCAGGATTCCGACGAGTTGGGCCCGTCCCCATTCCGCCCTGGATGCAAGAATGCTCGCGGGCCGAGAGCTTCGGTCCGCGAGCATCGCAGGGCAGTCAGGGTTGACTAGTTGAGGCCCGGCGGAAGCGGGCTCTCCGCTCCACGCCCTCCAATTGGCGCATCGGGAATGACCCCCCAGTTGAGCTTACGCGTGGGCAGGCACAGCATGTCCGGCGGACCGATCTGGAACGACTGCGCGCCAAACTGGTTGCGAACGTCGCGTTGGGTTTCGAACGGCACGCGCGTCATCGAATAACAGGTGAGGTGTTGGCCGGGATTCTGGATCTCGGTGACGACATCATCGTGCCGCTTCAGCGTTGGATTGCAGAAGAGCACGGGATTGAGGACAAGGTGACCGGTAAGGGCCGGGATGAACTGGTCGCTCAAAGCGACACCCTTGTTTACGGCCGCTCCCGTCGCAGCATAGCAACGGAAATGGTCCAAGCCCTGGGGGACCTCGTGGGGAGGCTTGTGGGTCGGCACGGCCAGGGCCACCGGTTCGCGTAGGACTAGGACCTGCTGCGCGCCGAATTGATTGCGTGCGATCGCCCAACGCAAGGGTCCGGATTGCGGATAGGTCGAGTAGAACGTCAGGTGCTGCCGGATATCCTCGATCGGAAAGTTGCCATTCGCGTCAACCTTCCGTGCGGGGTTGCAGAAGCGGCGTGCACGCGCGACTTCCACTTCTTCGGCCGTGCCGAATTGGTCGAGCAGGCCGACAGTGGCGGACGGGTGGGGGTCCGCCTTTTGAACGCTGTAGCACTGAAAGTGCTCAAGCGGCGCTTGGGCGTGGGTCAGCCCAGCGAGAAAGAACGTAAGGGTGATGATTCGTAACAGGGTTATTTGCATGGTCTTTCTCCTGGCGCGGAATCGTTTCCATGTGAAACGAGACCGCGCCGCCCGCATCTTGGGGGGCCGAGGGAGCGGGCAGGTTGCTAATATGAGCAGGGATTCTCACTTTGGTCATCACTGCGCGCGTATAGAATACTCGAGTTCCACCAGCAAAGCAACGATTCTCTGTCAGCTGTCAGATGGGAATCTACTTGACTCAGGCGACCACAAGATGTGGGAGAAACCGGGGAAAGGAAACCGGGACAGGAAACCCGGTTTCCCGGTTTCCGCCGGTTTCCGCCCCGCGGTAATCGCTCGAAGTTGAAGTTGCCTTTTGCGTTCAGGGAGTCATTTCGTCGTTGCCGGCGAACATTTACCTCCACTACGCCTTCGATCCCTGGATCCAGCGCTGGCGCGAACAGCCAGAGCAAGGAGAGGTCATTGTGATTCGTTGTGCCGACGATAGTGTGGCGGGCTTTGAGAATGTGCGGACGGCGCAAGCTCTCCTGGAGGACTTTCGGGAACGGCTGGCGAAGTTCGGGCTCGCCCCGCACCCGGACAAGACGCGTCTGATCGAGCTCGGCCGCTTTGCGGTCGAAAGACGGCGCGGACGGGGGCGGGGCAGACGGGAAACGTTCGACTTCCTGGGCTTTACGCACTGTTGTGGAACGGACCGAGGAGGGAAGTTCCAGGTCGTACGATTGACGGCCAAGAAGCGCATGCGAGCGACGCTG
>CAYOPA010000222.1:0-8659 GCA_964405625.1 uncultured Bryobacterales bacterium | reverse complement strand
CCAGTCCCTCGTTCAGGCCGCCGCCGCCTGATCCAGATGTGGAAACTCCAGGGCCGGGCCAAAGGCCCGACTGCACGGCACAGCCGTGCGCCACAGGGCCTTCAGCGTGGGTCGTTCAGGATTGTGTCGGAGATCGTCAACCGATGGCGCTTGCCGGCCGTTTGATGAAGCACCTCCGACGGAACCCCGGCGGCGACAATGTACCGTCTGAGCTCTTCGGCGCGGGCCGCGTCGCCGCCGTCCTCAATCACCGCCCGGTAGCCCTGGTTGGCCAGCAGCACCCCGGCGAGACGGCTGCGGCGCTCTAGATCGAGCCCGGCGCCGAGATCAGCCGTCAGCTTCCAGCCGGACCGCTGGGTCGGCGCCACCTTGCCGAGCGCGGCGGCGAAGCGGGACCACTCCCGCTCGCGCTTCTCCCGCTCCTCACGGGCGCGGCGTTCGGCTTCGACGGCGGCCTTGTGGGCTCTCTCCGCCGCGAGCGCGGCCTCACGCTGGTCCTGATCGGCGGCTTCCTTGGCGGAGAGGGCGACCTCGGTCTCGGCGCGATGGTGCTCGGCGGCCCGCACAGCCTCCTCGTGAGCGCGGCGGGCCGCCTCGATGGCGTCGAGCCGGCGGTCCTCCTCGGCTTGGGCTTCGGCGAGACGTTGCTGAAGCTGCTGCTCGCGAGCGTGTCGCCGGTGCAGCTCGGCTTCCATGTCAGCGGCTTGGCGGGAGGTCCGCCAAGCTCCGGCTCCCAACGCGAGCACGGCCGCCAACAGCAGCCCGGCGCCGAGCCGCGAGCTCACGCCCCGGCCTCCAGCTTTTCGGTCAGCTCCTCCCATTCCGCTTCGTTCTGCTCAATCCGGGAGCGGCGCCGCTCCAGCTCGACCACCAGCTCGGCCTGTCGCTCGTAGTCGCCCATCGCGGCCATTTCGGTCTGCAACTGGAGGCTCTCGTCCTCCAGCCGGGCTACCTCGACTTCGAGCTCGCGTACGCGGTCGCGCAGCTTGTTGGCCTGGATCGGGTTCATGCGCTTGACCTGCGCGCCCGCGCCGTTCTGACCGCCGTTCCCGTGCGCGGCGCCGTTGGAGCCGCCCCTGGCCTGCGCCAGCGCGGCCACCAGCTCATCACTGGGGCCCGAGACCGCTTGGCCGTTGGCCTGGACCTCGTTGCGGCGCTCCAGCGAATACAGGTAGTCCTCGTAATTGCCGGGATAGATGTCGATGCCGCCGTCGCCCTTGATGGCGAAAATCTTGGTCGACAGCCGGTCGATAAAGTAGCGGTCGTGCGAGACGAAGACGATGGTGCCGGTGAAGTCGAGCATCGCCCGCAGCAGCACGTCCTTGGCGCGCAGGTCGAGATGGTTGGTCGGCTCGTCGAGCAGCAGGAAGTTATTCGGCTGCAACAACATGCGCGCCAGGGCGAAGCGGTTGCGCTCGCCGCCGGAGAGCACGCCGACCTGCTTGAAGACGTCGTCGCCGGAAAACAGGAAGCACCCCAGCAGCGTGCGGATGGCGGCGTCGCCCATGCGCGGCGCCATGCGGCCGATCTCGGCGAACATGATCGCCTCGGGGTCCATCTCCTTGTACTGGTCCTGGGCGAAGTACTCCACATCGACCTTGTGGCCCAGCTCGACCTTGCCCGAAGTCGGCTGCTCGACGCCGGAGAGCAGCTTAATCAGTGTCGATTTGCCGGCGCCGTTGACGCCGATCAGACAGACCCGGTCGCCCTTTTCGATCGTGAAATCGACGTTCTCAAAAACTTTCTTGGAGCCGTAGCTCTTCGACAGCTTCCTGGCCTGGGCGACGATGCGCCCGCTCGCCGGCGGCTGCGGAAAGCGGAAGTGGATCGCCTTTTCGGTGGGCGGGATCTCAATGCGCTCGATCTTTTCGAGCTCCTTGACGCGGCTCTGCACCTGCTTGGCTTTGGACGCCTGGGCGCGAAAGCGGTTGATGAAGGCCTCAATCTGCTCAATGCGCGTCCGCTGGTTGTTGTAGGCGGCGACCAGCAGCTCGCGGCGCTGCGTTTTCTGCGTCTCGAACTTGGAGTAGTTGCCCTTGTAGAAATGGACTTGGCTGTTCCAGATCTCCAGCACCTGCTCGATGGTCATGTCGAGGAAGTAGCGGTCATGCGAGATCAGCAGGTAGGCGCCGGGGTAGTTTTGCAGGTAGCTTTCGAGCCAGTTGCGGGCTTCGAGATCGAGATGGTTGGTCGGCTCGTCCAGCAGCAGGATGTTCGGCTTGGCCAGCAGCAGCTTGGCCAGGGCGATGCGCATCTGCCAACCGCCGGAGAACTCGTTCGTGTTGCGCTGCCAGTCGCTGGGCGCGAAGGCCAAACCGTCGAGCACGCCGCCGACCTGTGACTCCTTGGTGTAGCCGTCGAGCGCGGTGTGACGGTCGATCACCCAGGAGTAGCGCTCCAGCACTTCGGCGTATTCGTCGGACGCGGGGTCGACCTCGCCCATCTTGTGCGCCAGGTCTTCCTGCTCCTGCTCCAGCGCGATCGCCTCGTCAAAAACCGAGAGGCACTCGTCAAAGACCGAACGGCCGCTGAAGCTCAAGCCGTCCTGCGGCAGGTAACCGATCTTGAGGCCTTTCTGGCGGTTCACCTCGCCGGAGTCAAAGCGCTCGATGCCGGCGATGACCTTCAGCAGAGTCGATTTACCGGTGCCGTTGGCGCCCACCACGCCGATGCGGTCCTGCGGCTGGATGAGCCAGTCGAGACCTTCGAACAGGGTGCGCGCGCCGAAGCGCATCGCGCCGTTGGAGATTTGGAGCATTCTCTCTCAGGATAGCGGTCCTGGGGGATTCGCCGTTTCCACTACAATCCAAGCTGTTGAGCCTGTTCGACCCACCCGCCGGGCAGGCGGCGGATCTCTCCCGGCCGCTGGCCGAGCGCCTGCGCCCTCGCACCATCGACGAGTATGTCGGCCAGCAGCACCTGCTCGCGCCGGGCAAGCCGCTGCGCAACCAGATCGAGCGCGACCAGATCGGCTCGATGATCCTGTGGGGCCCGCCGGGAGTCGGCAAGACCACGCTGGCGCGGCTGATCGCGGGGGCTTCGCACTCAGAATTCATCCCCTTCAGCGGCGTGCTGTCGTCCATCAAGCAGGTCAAGGAGGTGATGGCCGTCGCCCAGCGACAGCGGCAGGCCGGACGCCGCACGCTGGTCTTCGTGGACGAGATCCACCGCTTCAACAAGGCCCAGCAAGACGCCTTCCTGCCCTACGTCGAGCGGGGCGACATCGTGCTGATCGGCGCGACGACGGAGAACCCTTCGTTCGAGGTGATTTCGGCGCTGCTGTCGCGGGCGAAGGTCTATGTGCTCCACGAGCTGGGCCACAAGGATCTGGAAACGATCCTGCGGCGGGCGTTGGAGGATTCCGAGCGCGGCCTGGGCGAGATGAAGCTCCAGGTCAGCGACGAGGCGATCGACCGTATCGCGGTGCTATCGAACGGCGACGCCCGGGCGGCCTTGCAGACGCTGGAGACGGCGGCGATGTCGAGCGAGGACGGGGGGATCGACGTGCAGCTCGTGGCCGACGTCTTGCAGCGCAAGACCCTGCGCTACGACAAGACCGGCGAGGAGCACTACAACGTCATTTCGGCGCTGCACAAGTCGATCCGCTCGTCCGACCCCGACGCGACACTGTACTGGCTGACCCGTATGCTGGAAGGCGGCGAGGACCGGCTCTTCATCGGGCGGCGGCTGGTGCGGATCGCGAGCGAGGACGTGGGGCTGGCCGACCCGCGGGCGCTGGAGCAGGCGATCGCGGCAGTGGAGGCCTTTCGGCTGATCGGAGAGCCCGAGGGCGATCTGGCGTTGGCGCAGGCGGCGGTTTATCTGGCGCTGGCGCCGAAATCGGACTCGGTCTACAAGGCGCTGGCCGAGGCCGAAAAGGACGTACAGAGGACGGCCGCCGAGCCGGTGCCGCTGCACCTGCGCAACGCGCCGACGCGGCTGATGAAGGAGCTCGACTACGGCAAGGGCTACCAGCACGCCCACAACTTTCAGGACGCCGCGGTGGAGATGGAGTGCCTGCCGCCGAGCCTGAAGGGGCGGCAGTATTACCACCCCAGCAGCCGCGGCGTGGAGCAGCGGGTGCAGGAGCGGCTGGCGGAGTTGCGGAAGCGCAAACGGGATGGCGAAGGGTAGGGGCGGGCGGAAGCCCGCCCAAGACCAGTTGAGGCCCGAACATCGTGCGGGTTCGGGCGGGCTTCCGCCCTCCCCTACGCTTGCACGTTCCTTCTACGCCCGTAATACGGCAACCGTCGCCCGCGAGCTGCTAGGCGCCGTCCTGCGCCACGGTTCCCTCGCCGGGCGTATCGTCGAAACCGAAGCCTACCTGGGCGCCGGCGACACGGCCGCCCACAGCTTCGCGGGCTTGACCCAACGCACCCGCGCCATCTTCGGGCCACCCGGACATGCCTACGTCTACTTCAGCTACGGGCTGCACTGCTGCCTGAACTTCGTGGCGGAACCTGAAGGAACGCCCGGCTGCGTGCTGATCCGCGCGCTGGAGCCGCTCGAAGGCCTCGACGCCATGTTCGCGCGCCGCCCCAAAGCCAAAGCGATTCGCGACCTCTGCTCCGGGCCGGGCAAGCTGACCCAGGCGCTGGGGATCACGCTCGCACACTACGGCGCCGACCTGACCGCCGGCCCGCTGATCGTACACCCGGCCGCCGAGCGCTGCGAGATCGGCGTTTCGCCCCGCATCGGAATCACAAAAAGCGCGGACCTGCCGCTACGCTTCTTCATCCGCGACAATAAACACGTCAGCCGCCGCTGAAATATTCCGGTGCAGCGTCCGCGCCACATCTTCCACCTCGACATGGACGCCTTCTTCGTCTCGGTCGAGGAGCTGGAAAACCCCGAACTCAAGGGCAAGCCCGTGGTGGTGGGCGGACAGGCGCACGAGCGCGGCGTCGTCTCGGCGGCGTCGTACTCGGCGCGGCGCTTTGGGGTGCATTCGGCGATGCCGCTGCGCGAGGCCTACCGCCGCTGCCCGCAGGCGATCTTTTTGGACGGCCACCCGCACCGCTACAAGGAGTACTCGAAGAAGGTGCACGCCATCCTGAGCGACTTTTCTCCGGCCGTCGAGCAAGTCTCGATCGACGAAGCTTTCTTGGACCTGAGCGGCACGGAACGCCTGCTGGGGCCGCCGCTGCGCGCCGCCCACACGCTGCACGAGCGCGTCCGGGCCGAGACCGGGCTGCCCTGCTCGATCGGCGCGGGAACCTCTCGGCTGGTGGCGAAAATCGGCTCCGGTCTGGCCAAGCCCAACGGCGTGCTCTGGATTCAGCCCGGCCTGGAAGCGGAGTTCCTGGCTCCGCTCGAAGTCAAAAAGATCCCCGGAGTCGGCAAGGTCTTGCAACAGAAGCTGCACGCCTGCGGCGTCCGCCGGATCGGTCAGCTCGCCGCCCTGGACGAGGGATTTTTGGCGCGGCGCTGGGGCAAGCTGGGCGCGGCGCTGGCCGGCAAGGCGCGCGGGATGGACGCCGGCGGCTGGTTCGAAGGCGAGATCGGCGACCACGACCTGCCCAAGTCCATCAGCCACGAAACGACCTTCTCCGAGGACGCCGCCGACCGCGCACTGCTCGACGCGACGCTCGCCAAGCTGGTGCAGCTCGTCGCCCGGCGGCTGCGCGAGCATGGCCTGTGGACCCGCACGGTGCAGCTCAAGCTGCGCTACTCGGACTTTTCGACCATCACCCGCGCCCGCACGCTCGACGAGGCCACTCAGCTCGACAACGTGCTGCTTGACGCCGTGCGCAAGCTCTTTCGCGACAACTGGCAGGCCCCGCGCCCGATCCGGCTGCTGGGCGTGCAGGCCGGCTCGCTGACCAACCCGGAAGGTCAGCTCGGCCTGCTGGACTCGGACTCGCGGCGCAAGTGGGGCAGCGCCCTGGCCGCCGCGGATTCCCTGCGCGACCGCTTTGGCGAAGCCGCCGTGGGGCTGGCGGCGGCCATGCGCCACGGCCGCCGCGAGCGCGTCCACGAAAACCCCGCCGGGCTCCCCGGCAAGAACCCCGGCGAGGTCCGCGATGACGGCTGAGAGCCTGGCGCTGTCGATCGTACAAGACCTGCGCCGCGCCGGTCATGAGGCGTACTGGGTGGGAGGCTGCGTCCGCGACCGCCTGCTCGGCCGCGAGGTCAAGGACTTCGACGTAGCCACCGACGCCAGGCCCCAAGACGTGACGATGCTTTTCCCCAGGTCCGAGCTGGTCGGCGCGGCGTTTGGGGTGGTCCTCGTCAAGGCCCAGGGCGAGGGCGTCGAAGTCGCCACTTACCGCGTCGATCACGAGTACAAGGACGGCCGCCGGCCCGAGGGCGTCAGCTTCACGCGCAGCGCCGAGGAGGACGTCAAGCGCCGCGATTTCACCATCAACGGCCTGCTCTACGACCCCATCGAGCGGCGGATTCTCGACTATGTCGGCGGCCGGGCCGACCTGGAAGCCAAGATCATCCGGGCGATCGGCGACCCCGAGAAGCGCTTCGCCGAGGACCGGCTGCGGATGCTGCGGGCGGTGCGTTTCGCCGCGCGGCTGGGTTTTGAGATCGAGCCCGCCACCCGCGACGCCATCCGCGCCCAGGCCCGGCGCATCGACGAGATCGCCGCCGAGCGCATCCGCGCCGAGCTCAACCGCATCCTCACCGAGAGCGGCGCGCGGCGCGGCTTTGAGCTGCTCGACGACTGCGGCCTGCTCGCCGAAATCCTGCCCGAGGTCAAGGACCTGCAGGGCGTGGAGCAGCCCGCGCAATACCACCCCGAGGGCGATGTCTGGACCCACACCATGCTGATGCTCGAAGGCCTGGAAGCGGGCTGCCCGGCGACGCTGGCGATGGGCGTGCTGCTGCACGACATCGGCAAGCCGGGAACGTTCGACCGCGCCGACGACCGCATCCGCTTCCACGGGCATGTGGATCTGGGCGTGGAGATCGCCGGCCGTATCTGCCGCCGGTTGCGCTACTCCAACGCCGAGACCGAGCAGATTCTGGCGTTGGTGAAGCACCACATGCGCTTCGCCCACGTGACGGAGATGAAGCGGAGCACGCTGAAGCGCTTCTTGCGGATGGACGGCTTTGACGAGCACCTGGAGCTGCACCGGCTGGACTGCGGGTCCAGCCATCGCAACCTAGGCAACTACGATTTCGTCCGTAGCGAGCTCGACGCGCTGCGGGCCGCCGATGCGAAAAACCCGCCGGAGCCGCTGCTGACGGGGCGCGACCTGATCGAGCTCGGTTATGCGCCGGGGCCGGGCTTCAAGCGCATCCTCGAAGCCATTGAAGACGCCCGCCTGGAGGAACGCATCTCAACCCGCGAGGAGGCGCTGGCGCTGCTGGCCGAGGGTCCCGAGTCCCTGATATCCTGAACGCCTATGCCCGCCCGCGTTCTACTCGTCTTTTTGGCCGCCCTTGCGCTGGCCTGCTCGCCCGCCGCCGAAGAGGCTCCCCAGGCTGCCGCGCCCAGCGCCGAAGTCAACGTCGGCCGCACCTACATTTACCCCGAGCAGTTCGCGCCGGGCAAGTCTTACACCCCCGGCGTGCTGGCCGGCGACCGGCTCTATTTGGCCGGCATGATCGACCTCGACCCCAAGACCGGCGAGCAGCCCGAGGGCATTGAAGCGCAGACCCGCATGGCGATGAACTCCATCGGCCACGTCCTCCAGCAGGCCGGCATGACCTACACCAACCTGGTCACCTGCCACGTGATGCTCGACGACATGGAGAACTACAAGCTCATGAACGAGGTCTACGGCTCTTACTACGAGCAGGGCAAGTACCCGGCGCGCACCACGCTGGAGATGCCGTCGCTGGTGGCCGGAGCGCATGTCGAGATCAGTTGCATCGCCTACCGCAAGACCGACGAGATCCGCTACATCCGCCCGGCCGAGGGTACGACCCCTCCGGCGATGGGTCCTTACTCGCCGGCCGTGATGGCGGGCGGCGTGCTCTACGTCTCCGGCACGGGCGGTCGTCACCCCCAGACCAACGAGGTTCCCGGCACGATTGCCGGGGAGACCGACCAGACGATGAAAACCATCGGCGCGATCCTGGAGGCGGCCGGACTGGACTTCTCGAACGTCGTGTTCTCGAATTTCTACCACCTGGGACCGGGTAACCGCGCCGAGATGGAAAAGACGTACATGACCTCGTTCGCCGACGGCGCGGCGCCCAGCAGCGGAACCTTCTGCCTGTCGCGCCTACCGGGAACGATCAACGTCGAGATCACCTTCCTGGCCGCCGAGGACAAGTACATCACCCGCCTGTTCCCGCATGACAAGCAGCCCGGCGCGATCTCGTCCCCGGCCAGCCTGACCGGCGACACGCTCTACGTTTCCGCCCACGCCGCGCCTGAAGCCGGAGCCACGCTGGAGGCCCAGACGCGGGCGATTCTGGACGAGCACAAGGCGCGGCTGGCGCTGGCGGCGATGGATTTGAAGAACGTGGTGGACGCCAAGGTCTATCTGGCGGACTCGGGCGACTTTCAGGCGATGGACGCATTGTTCAAGGAGTACTTCCCGGAAAACCCGCCGGCGCGGACGACCGTCGGCGTCAAGCAGGAAGGCGACCGCACGGGCGTGAAGCTGGAGATCGCGCTGATCGCGGTGAAGTAGTGAAGTAGCATTGGGCGCGCTGCATGTTGTAGGCAGGCTTGACTTTCTGTATCTAGTTGTTT
>CAYOPA010000221.1:0-8676 GCA_964405625.1 uncultured Bryobacterales bacterium | reverse complement strand
CCCGCATTGGAATTACTCCGCCCGTTCAGGCTCATTTCTGGATTGGAAAATGCTTTCGGTTGCCAACAGGGCCGGCGAATCGCGAAGATGAGGGGCTCTGCTACCCATCCATGGCCAAGCCGCGCATGTGCTCGAACTGTCGAGCCTTTATCGACCCTAAAGAGAAAGTCTGCCCGTACTGCGACTTCCGCCTGGGCGACCCCTACGCCAAGCGGGTGCGCAAGGAAGAGGGCGGCCTGCTGGGCGGATTCGTACCGGAATCGCACCTGACCACGTTTCTGATCCTGTTCGTCAATCTGGCGCTGTTTGGCGCGATGCTGTTGCTGAGCCAGAAGCTGGGCAGCACTTCGCTGTTCAGCATTCCGGGCGGCGTGCTGGAGGTTTTCGGCGCGAAGGTCCGCTACAACATCCTGGTGGAAGGGCAATGGTGGCGGCTGGTGACGGCGGGATTCCTGCACGCCGGGTTGATCCATTTCGGCATGAACTCGTGGGTCTTGTTTGACCTCGGCGCGGCGACGGAGCACACGTTCGGGACCTCGCGCTATCTCGTGATCTACTTCCTCTCGAGCGTTTTCGGCTTTTGGGCCAGCCTTTACTGGTCGGCGGCGCCGTCGCTGGGCGCCTCGGCGGCGCTCACCGGCTTGATCGGTTCGCTGATGGCGCAGGCCAAGCGTACCGGCAACCAGATGGCTTGGTCGGCCTACATGCGCTGGATGATTATGATCGTCGTGATCGGTCTGATCATCCCGTTTATCGATCAAGCGGCCCATTTGGGCGGCTGGGCGGCCGGTTTCGCGGTGGGCTGGGTCGCCTCGTCGCCCAAGGTGAACCGCTCGATCGAGTCGATGTGGAAAGCCGCCGCCACCGTGGTAACCATCGGCGTCGCCGTGTGTCTGGCGATCGCCTATTCGGGCGTGATGCGGGCGTTGGCGTCGTTGCAGTAGAGGGCGCGTTCCCGGCGGGCTTCAACGGGATTTGGGCGGGCTTCCGCCCGCCCCTACGGGATCAACAGGAGCTTCCCTGTGGTCTTGCGCCCGGCCAGGTCGATCTGCGCCTGGGCGGCGTCCTTGAGCGCATACTCCTGGCCGACATGCACTTGGAGGCGTCCGTCGCCGATCCAGCCCAGCAAGTCCGATGCGCGCTCTTCGAGCTCGGCGCGCTGGGCGACGTGGTGCGCCAGCGTCGGCCGCGTCAGGAACAGCGAACCCTTTTGCGACAGCATCAGCGGATTGATCGGCGGCACTGGTCCGCTGGCGTTGCCGAAAAGCACCAGCATGCCCCTTGGCCGCAAACAATCCATGCTGCCCTGCCAAGTCGCCTCGCCCACCGAGTCGTAGGCCACGTCCACGCCGCGGTCTTGGGTGATCTCCTTGGTCGCCGTCACGAAATCCTGCTCGCTGTATAGGATCACGTGGTCGGCGCCCGCGGCCTTCACTTTTTCGGCCTTGTCCGCCGTGGAGCAGGTGCCGATCACCTGCGCGCCGCGCATCTTGGCCACCTGCACCATCAGCAGACCCACGCCGCCCGCCGCCGCATGGATCAGGCAGGTGTGGCCGGGCATCAGCGGGAAAGTCGAGTGCGTCAGGTAGTGTACGGTCATCCCTTGCAGCATCACCGCCGCCGCCAGCTTGGTGGGGACGCTCTCCGGCAGCGTCACCAACCGATCGGCCGAGACCACGGCGTACTCGGCGTAGGAACCGGGAATCCCCGTGTAGGCCACGCGGTCGCCCGGCTGCACGCTCGTCACGTCCTCTCCGACGGCTTCAACCACCCCGGCGGCCTCCTGCCCGTTGGTGAACGGCGGCTCGTGCTTATACAACCCGGTCCGGAAATAGATGTCGATGAAGTTGACGCCCGAGGCCTCAATCTTCACCAGCGCCTGTCCCGGACCCGGCGACGGAGTGGGAATCTCTTCGAGTTGGAGGACCTCAGGGCCCCCGGTCTGGTTGACGCGAATCGCTTTCATGGTCCCGCTATTGTATCGCGGCCGGCATGCGGTACCCTGTTCGGTTCCATGAAGATCGCCTCCATTACCGCTCACGTGCTGCGGGCGCCGCTGGACGAGCCGTTCGCGTTTTCGCAGTTCACCTATTCGTATCGCGAAGCCATGCTGGTGGAGATTCACACGGACGACGGGCTGGTCGGATGGGGCGAAGCCTACGGTCCGGCGCGCGTGACAGGCGCCATCGTCAAGGAGTTCCTCGCCCCGCTACTGGTCGGCCGCGACCCCCGCGACGTGGAGGCCAACTGGGAGCTGCTCTACGCCCGCAGCGTGGATTACGGCCAGAAAGGCGTGATGCTGGCCGCCATCTCGGCGCTCGACATCGCTTGCTGGGACGTCAAATCGCGCGCCATGGGCGAGCCGCTCTACCGCGCGCTGGGAGGCGCGGAAGTCGACTCGATTCAGTGCTATGCAACCGGGTTCTATTTTCCGCGGCATGAGCCCGTGGAGCGGCGCTTTGAGCGCGAAGCCCGCAAGTTCGTCGCTGACGGCTTTCGCGCCATGAAGATCAAAGTCGGGCTGGGGGTGGAGCGCGACGTGGAGCTCGTCAAGCGCGTGCGCGGTGTCGTCGGGCCGGCGGTCAAGCTGATGATCGACGCCAACCACGCCTACACTCCCACGGAAGCCATCGCGCTCGGGCGGCGGCTGGAGGACGTCGGCCTGTGGTGGTTCGAGGAGCCCGTCTCCTGTATCGACGTCGAAGCCTACCTGGAGGTCAAGAGCCGTATCTCGATCCCGCTGGCCGGCGGCGAGTGCGAGGCGACGCGGTTCGGCTTTGAGCCCTGGTTGCGGCGGCGGGCCTTTGACTACTGCCAGCCCGACATCTGCGCCTGTGGAGGCGTGACCGAGGGCATGAAGATCGCCACGTTGGCTTCGCTGACCGGCGTCCACGTCACGCCGCACGCCTGGGGCTCGGCGATCGGCCAGGCCGCGGCGCTGCACTTCTACGCCGCCCGTCCGCGCCAGCCTTTTACGCTGACGCCGGAGCGCAAGCTGATTGAGTGCGACCGCAGCGAGAATCCCTTGCGCACCGGCATCGTCGAAGCGCCGATCGCGTTTTCCGACGGCGACTGGAAGCTGCCGACGACTCCGGGCCTGGGCGTCGAGGTCATCCCGGAAGCGCTGGAGCAGTACCGGGTTTCGGGGTAGAGCCCTGTCTCAAATGCCCGCGTATCGCGCCGGAGAGGTGGCGCAGGCGCCTACGCCTGCCGCCTCGACCCCCAGGTCGAGGCCTCTTGCAGCTCAGCCGCCAATCATGAGGCGCTCTCTCGAGAACCCGTTTTCATCGTTCGTAGTGGCCGCTCCGGCCATGACCGGCTGTAAAAAAGAGGTCGGCGGAGCCGTTGGCGGTCTACGATCAGCTCTCGCACCCAATCGATCGTAAACCCAAGAAAGAAGGGGGCTTCGCGACAGATGCAAATCCGGCCCTCACGGACCGGGCTATTGGGATGCCGCCCTACGGGCTCGAGTACGCTCCCGCTTCGCGGATCGCCGGCTTTCTTTACAGCCCCTCACGCCCGGGGCCAATCAATGGGGTCAGCTCGCCCGCGTGCGTGAGCGTGAGCTTGTGCATGGCGCGCGTGCAGGCCACATAAAGCAGGTTCCGATCCATTTCCGTGCGGTAGTTGCCTGCGTCCGTGTCGGGGACGATCACTTGGTCGAATTCCAGCCCTTTGGCCATGTGCGCCGTGCAGATGGTCGTTCCTTGCGCGAACGAGGCGCTTTGCCCGGTCAGCAGATGCGGCTTGCATCCCAGCGCGCTGACGGCTGCGTGGAGCCGCTCGGCCTGCGGCTGCGTCTTGCAGATGACGCCGAGCGTGTTGTACCCGGCGCCGTCGAGCTCTCCTGCCACGCGGCTGATGAGCCGGGCTTCTTCGGCCGCATCCTTGCAGGCGACAATCAGCGGCTCCTCGCCGTGCCGTTCCACGGCAATCAGGTCGGGGTCGGGCGAGATGCGCTGCGCAAACTTGCTGATCTCGTACGTGGATCGGTAGCTCTTGCAAAGCTTCACGCACGACGAGTGCCGAAACGCGCGCTGAATCTGCTCCGCGTTCGACGAGCCGTAGGGGTTGACCGCCTGCCGCGCGTCGCCAAGGATCGTCTTCTTGCAGGGGAACAGTCTGCCGATCACCGCGTACTGGACGGGCGTGTAATCCTGCATCTCGTCCACCAGCAGGTGCTTGATTTTCCGGCGTTCGGTCTCGATCCCCTCCAGCTTCAATTTGAGATAGATCAACGGAAAGACGTCCGAGTATTCGAGCTTGCCGTCCTTGGCCGGCTTGAGCAGCGCCGGCTCGCCCATCCAGGCGAACAGGCCCTTGTAGGCGGCGCGCAGGGTGGAGCCCCTGTACATTGCCCTTACCGTCTTCCGCAGGTCGGCCCTTTGGGCGGCCGTCAGGTCGTGGTTGAAGCGGATGCCGAGACGCTGCTCGATGGCGCTGACTACATGGCCGAGCCGCACTTTGGCCGCGGCGCCGCGGTGCTTACGGAAGATCTGCTCGACGAAGGCCGCCCTCACCACGCGCCCCGCCACGCGCACGTCCGCCGCCTGAAAGCACGTCTCCTCGACGTGCTCGGCATACTCGTTGAGCTTTTCAAGAAACTCCGGCGAGGACTTCACCTCGATCCGCCGCCGCAGCTCCGCGTCCGGGCTCTCCAACAGCAAGGAGATCTGCTCGAAAAAGGTTTGGAGATTGTACTTGTAGTCCAGCAGCTCGTCGGCGAGAGCCTCCATGCTGATCTCGCTGACGGACTCCTCCCCCAGCTCCGGCAACACATTGGAGATGTAGTCGGCGAACACCTTGTTCGGCGAGATAATCAGAATGTCCTTTGATGTCAGCGCGTCCTTGTAGCGGTACAGCAGGAAGGCGATCCGATGCAGCGCGATCGAGGTTTTGCCGGAACCGGCCACGCCTTGGATGATCAGCTCCCGGGCTTGATCGTCGCGAATAATGGCGTTCTGTTCGCGCTGGATCGTCGCCACGATTTGCTTCATCCCGTCTTCGGAGGCGCGGCTAAGCTCCTCCTGGAGGACGTCGTCCACAATGCTGACGGCGGTCTCCAGCATGAAGTCCATGCGTCCGTCGCGAATCCGGAACTGCCGCTTCAGCAAGATCCGGCCAGCGATGTCGCCTGACGGGGCTGCGTAGCTGGCCGGGCCGATCTCGTGGTCATAGAACATCGTCGAGATGGGCGCCCGCCAGTCGTGGATGAGCGTCTGCTTGTCGGCCTCGTCCGTGAAGTGATAAACGCCGACGTAGATCGCCTCCGCCTGCGCGCGATCGGTCGGAGCAAAATCGAAGCGGCCGAAATACGGAGAGTGCAATAGCTTCCTGAGGCGTTTCCTGTGGCCGAGCGCCGCATCGCCGGTCAGGATCGTCTGGTCAATCGACTGGCGGGTAAAGGCCTTCTCGGCGCTATCCATCTCGGCCTTGCTCTCCCACATGTACGCCTTCTGCTCTTGGACGCTCCGCGCGTGGCGATTCAACGTGGAATCGATCTTCTCGAGGGCGTCGCGCAGCCGGCGGGTCACTATGGCGAGGCGGGCCCGTTCCTGTTTTTCCGCTTCTGTCATGGGCGAGTAATCGAGCTGAATTGGCGCACGCGGCCAATCCAGAAGGGGCCGTCGGGTTTCGTTTTCAAGCTGCGGACCGCCGCAGCAGCCCCGGCGAAGTCCGTGACACGCCCAGCAGCCCCCATGCGAGAAAAATCCCGTACGAGACCGCCTGGAACAGCAAGATAAACGCGATCGCGTCGCTCTGTGTGAAGCCGAACGGCGTCAGCAGCGTCACCGCCACAAACTGCCAGATGCCCACGTAACCCGGCGTGGACGGCAGCGCGCTGCCCAGCCCGAGCCCGACGACCACCAGCAGCGCCACCGACCAACCCAGCGCCAGCCCCAGCGACTTCGCCACCGCCACCATCACCACGCCGTCCAGCGCCCAAATGACGCCGGTGAGGATGACGTACTTCGTCAAGCGGCCCGGATGGTGCAGGCTGCGCATTCCTTTGAGGCTGTGTTCCAACAAGTGCTCGGCGCCGCCCCGAAAGCGCTCGGGGAGGGGAACTTTGGCCAACACCCGCTCCCAGAACGGCTCAAACAGAGGGACCATCGCCAGCCCGAACGCGCCCACCATGCCAGCTACAGCCAGCGGCCGGGCCGCCGTCGCCAACCAGCCCGGCTGCTGCTGCAAGCGCAGCAGCACCAGCGAACCGATCACGATCAGCGAGATCGCGTCCAGCAGCCGCTCGCATAGCACGGTCATCAACACAAAGGTCTTGCTCAGCCCCGTACGGCGGCTGATGACAACCGTGCGCAGAATCTCGCCGGCGCGGGCCGGCAGGAAGTTGTTGCCCAGGTAGCCGATCGCCGTGGCCCAAAACACGTAAGCCGAATCGAGCTCCGTTTCAGCGGTGAGCAGAATGCGCCAGCGGTTGGCGCGCAGCAGCAGCCCGGTTGACATCAAGGCCAGTGTGGCCGTCACCCACAGCAGGTCGGCCTCGCTGAGCAGCTCCCAAACGCGCCGCCAGTCCACGCCGCGCAGCGCGAAGTAGAGCAGCCCGGCCGCCAGCGCCAAAGCAACGGTCCAGTAGGCGGCGCGGCGCAGCATTCCGGCCCGGCCGGCGTGTACTTCTCCTGGCAATCGTTCCTCTACGGCCCTTCGGCTATCGTCTCATAGCGGCTGGCTTGCTTGGCTGCGGCCCTGCTACAATGCCGCCGTCGAGCGCCGCACACAAGGAGCCCCATGTCGTTGACCCGTCGCAGCTTTCTCGCCGCCGCCACAGCGCTGCCCGCGCTGTCCGCCGCCGCCCCCAAAACCGCCTCCGGGCGCGAACCGAGCTTCATCTCCGCCGCGCTGGCGCCGCTGAACAAATCGGGTCAAATTGACAACTCGCTGACCAAGGAGTACCTGGCCTTCCTGCGCGAAGGCGGCGTGGACGGCGTGCTGGTCAACGGCACGACCGGCGAGTTCTCGTCGTTCACCCTGGCGGAGCGCAAGCGCAACCTGGAAGTCTTCCTGCGCCACAAGGGCTCGTTGACGACCATGTGCCAAGTAGGCTGCACCAGCCAGGCGGAGGCGATCGAGTTGCTCAAGCACGCCCAGGATTCCGGCGCCGACGAGGCGCTGGTGCTGCCGCCCTACTACTTTAACCAGCCAAAGACCGACGGCTTGGTGGCGTTCTTCGAGCCGATTCTCGACGCCGCCTCGATCCCCGTGCTGCTCTACAACATCCCGCAGCTCAGCGAGGTGCAAATTTCGCTGGAGCTGGTGCGGCGGCTCGGCGGGCATAAGCGCTTCGCGGGGATCAAGGATTCCTGGGGCAAGCTCGACAACACGCTGGGTTACATTCGCGAGGACCCGAAGCTGTCGGTCTTCACCGGCGCGTCGGCGCAGATCCAGCCGGTGCTGGAGGCGGGCGGCGCCGGAGCGCTCACCGGCAACGGCAACGTCTTCCCCAAACAGACCAAGGCGATCCTCAACGCGTTTCGCAAGGGAGGCGACGTGGCGGCCGCCCAGAAGCATCTGGACAGCGTAACGCCGATCCTGAAGGGCTACGATTCGGCGGCGTCGCAGAAAGCCTGCCTGCACCTGATGGGCTTGGGGAAAATGTACGTCCGGGCGCCGTTTGTGGATCTGAACGACGCGGAGCGCAAGGACTTGGCCGGGCGGCTGCGCGCGGCAGGGCTGCTTCGCTAGACTACCCCGTTATGGCCGCAACAAAGACATCCGTAGGCGAGGCCTACCCGGCTCCACGACGGGCCTGGAAGAAGAATCCGGGCTCGGATGTCGTTCTGGCGATTGGGGAGAAGCGGTGCTGGCTGTTGGGCGTGTGGGGCTTGGCGCTGGCTTACGCGATCGTCCGCTACCACCTCTTCGGCGGCGTGGAGTGGAGCCACCTGCCGGCCTACGTGATGAACAAGTCGGTTTCGCTGGCGGCCATCGCTTTCCTGTGTTGTTCGTACTTGACCGGCAAATGGATCAACGCCTATCCCAACGACGTGAGCCGGCGACGGTCGCTGGCGAAGTTTTTGGGGTTGACCGGTTTATATTTCGCCGGGGTGCACATCCTGCTGACGCTGGCGCTGCTCTCGCCGTTGAACTACCCGAAGTTCTTCCTGGCCGACGGCGGCAAGATGAATCTTACGGGGGAGCTCGCCATTCTGTTCGGCGCTCTGGCGATCAGCTTCCTGATGTTCCCGGCCATCACCACGCTGCCGATGATGTACGAGGCGCTCGGAGGCGAGCGCTGGCAGCGAGCCCAGCGCATGGGCTACTGGGCCGTCGCGATGGTCGCCGGCCATACGCTCACGATGGGCTGGAAGGGCTGGCTGGACCCCTCTGGATGGCACGGCGGAATGCCGCCGATCACGATGCTCGGCTTCGCGCTGGCGGCCGCCGCGCTGCTGGCAAAGCTTACCCACGCGCGAAGCGAAGGGGCGGCCGGGAGGCCGCCCAAGACCAGTTGAGATTGGAAGAGCGTACGGGCTTGGGCGCGCTCCAGGATGCGTGTAGCGTGCTACTCCAAGTCGCATTCGCCAGCATGGGCCAAGTGAAGTCAAAACAACGCATCGCCGACCACGGCGAGGTCTTCACGCCTGCGGTGCGTGTCAACGACTTTGAGACACCAAGGCATGGAATTTACGGACTTTTCTCCTCTGACGCCTGCGGCTT
>CAYOPA010000220.1:0-8684 GCA_964405625.1 uncultured Bryobacterales bacterium | reverse complement strand
GGCCGCGCGGCGTTGATGTTGGCGCGCGGGTTGGACAGGTTGGCGTGGTTGAAGGCGTTGAACATCTCCCAGCGAAGCTGGAGCTCGGCCCGCTCGGTGATCGGCATCTTTTTGAACAGAGCGAAGTCGAGGTTCCACATGCCGGGTCCGACCAACGCGTTGCGGCCGGCGTTGCCGTACGTGCCCACCGCCGGGTTGACGAAGGCGGTCGGGTCGAAGTAGCCCTGGATCTTCTCCGTCCGCGAGCGGTCGGTGGACAGCTTGGGGTCGGCGATGACGTTCGGACGCTGGCGGCCCGTGCCGGCGCGCGCGATGTCCTGCCCGGTCACCACCGTAAACGGCGTGCCGGCCTGAACGGTGAAGATGCCGTTGGTCTGCCAACCGCCCAGCACCCACTTGCCGAGCCCGGCCTGGAAGGGCGAGGGCAGCTCCCACAAGAACGAGCTGACGAACCGGTGGCGGATGTCCATGTCCGCCAAGCCCACGTCCACGTGGCTGTTGAGCGGGTTTTGCAGCGGCGCGTCGTCACTGGAAGCCAGGTCGATCGACTTGCTCCAGGTGTAGTGCGACAGGACGGTGAAGCCGTGGCTGAAGCGCTTGTTCAGCGTAAGCTGCATGGCGTTGTAGTTGGAGAAGGCGCCCGGCTCGTAGCTGATGATTCTCTGGAAGTTGGGCGCGTACAACCGACGCTGGTTAATGTTGGCGAGCGTGGCGCCGGGCCGGAAAATCGCCGGATTGAGCTCGCGGTTCTGAGGCAGAAAGGCCGCCTTGGAGCCGACGTAAGCCGCCGTGAAGATGAAGTCGCGCCCGATGTCGCGTTGGATGTTGAAGTTCCACTGCTGGTTGTAGGGCATCACCAAGTCGGCGTCGACCGAGAGGCCGATCAGCGCCGGCAGCAGGAACTGGTAGTCCGCCTTCTCCTGCTCCGTGAGCGGCTGCTGGTAGGGGAACGGGTTCGGAATGCCGCCGTACGGATCCGAGAAGCTGCGCGGCCCGTTGATCTGCTGCTGCATGGAGAACGGCGGCGACTGCACGAACTGGCTCAGCGTGTGGAAGCGGGGCGCGTCATAGAAGATGCCATAGGCCGCGCGGACGCTCGTCTTGCTGCTGCCAAACGGGCTCCAGGCGAAGCTGATGCGCGGCGCCAGGTTGGCCCAGTCGGTTGGCGCGCCGCCGCGGTTCACGCCTTGGTCGCCCACGTAGAGCAGGCCCGTCGGAGCGTTGGGAAAGACCGAGGATTGTTGGCCGGCGCGGAACACCGTCAGCTCATCGTCGGCCGAGTAGAACGGCAGGAACGGCTCCCAACGCATGCCCAGCGACAAGGTGAAGTCGGACCGCACTTTCCAGTCATCCTGGAAGTAGAGCGACGGCGCCCGGTTGCGGATGTCGTTAATGCGCAGCGAGCCCTGCGTGAAGTTCGCGGGCCGGCCGAGCAAGAAGTCGCCCATCGGCGAGCCGCTGATCAGGCCGGTGAAGTTGAACTGCGGGTCCACCAGGTTGCCGGTCACGCGGAAGCTCTGGCTGTAGCGGTACTCAAAGCCGAACTTCATCAGGTGCGCCCCGGCCGTGTAGCTGAGGTCGTAGCGGGCTTGGTAGGTGCGGCGGTCGATACGCACCAGGTTGTCCTGCCCCATATTCCAGAAGCCGCTCACCTGGCCGCGGAAGTGGGGAACCAGGTTCGCCGAGCCCTCCGGCGCCCCGCGGTTGGCGGCCACGCCCAGGCTCTGGTAGGAAACCTCTTGGCCGCTCTCTCCGATCGTCGGCAGAGGCCCGCGGTCGATCTCGGTACGGTTGACCGTGAATTGTCCGACAGCGAGCAACGACGGCGACAGGGTCCAGGTGTGCTGTCCCATCACATTCCAGTTGTCGAAGGCGACCTCCGACGTGAGCCGGGGCAGGCCGGCGGTGACGAACTCGCCGCTGGTCTGGCGCAAGAAGCGGCCGGTCAGCCGCTGTGTGTTCGAAATCTGGTGGTCCACCCGGCCCATGTACTGGTCGCTGTCGAAATTATTGGGGCGGTTGAAGACGTGGCGGTTGCCGGCCGAGTTCGGCAGCGGGACAAGCTCGTTCATGAAGTTGCGCGACGCCGGGTCAAAGCGCGACTGCGGAATCAGGCTGTTCTCGAACGGCTGATTGGTCGCCGGGTCGCGCGGGCGTGTACCGGTTGAGGCCGAGAAGTCGCCATCGCGCTCCATCGCCGTGGGCGTCACGAGCCCTGAAAAAACCTGAGCTTGGCGTTGGCGCACGCCCTCGAACGCTCCGAAAAAGAACGTCTTGTTCTTAATGATCGGGCCGCCGACGGTGGCGCCGAACTGGTTGCGGCGCAGCTTGCCCTTCTGGAGGCCGAAGAACGCGCGGGCGTCGAGAACGTCGTTGCGCAGGAAGTTGTAGAGGCTGCCGTGGAGCTCGTTGCCGCCGCCCTTGGTCACCGCGTTGACGATGGCGCCCATGTTGCGTCCGTACTCGGCGGAGAAGTTATTGGTCAGCACACTGAACTCTTCCAGCGCGTCGGGGTTCGGCATGATCGCGGCCACGTTCTGTTGCGGATCGTTGTTGTCGCCGCCGTCGAGCAGGTAGTTGTTCGATGCGCCGCGCGCGCCGTTCACCGCGATCGGCTCGTTCTGATTCAGGTTGGTGCCGCCGGTGCCCCGCACGACGCCAGGGACTAGCAGCAGGAGCTGCACCGCGTTGCGGCCATTGAGCGGCAGCTCGGTGATGCGCTTCTCGTCCACGACTTCCTTGAGGGTGCCGCCGACTGTTTCGACCTGGGCCACGGCGCCCTGTACCGTGACGGTTTCGGTAATCTGGCCGACTTCCAGGCGTACGCTGACGTTGCGGCTCTGGTCTGCGTCCAGGCGGAACACTTCTGATTGGAACGTGCTGAAGCCCTCGGAGGAGGCTTCCACCAGGTATTCGCCGACGGGCAGGCGCGGGAACGTGAAGCGCCCGGAGGCGTCCGATTGCCCTGTCCATTCGATGCCCGTGCGCTGATTGAGGACCCGGACATCCGCGCCGGGGATCACTGCGCCGGAGGTGTCTTGCACCGTACCGACGATCAGACCTACCGCTTGGGCCCAAAGAAGGACCGCTGAAGCGGCGAGAAGAAATGCGAGTGTGATGCCGCCCTGCATGGGGCGAATCAGCCGCGAGAGACGTGACATCGCGCTAACCTCCGCTACTTTTCGTTCACAATCCATTCACTGCGCCCGCCGTCCAAGACCCCTTGCGGCCGACGCCAAATGGCTCAACCTTCATATCTTAAGTCAGCCGGCGCCTTTGCAATTAGCTAAATCAGCGCCAAAACGGCAGTCCCCGAAGATCGGGGTGCGTCTTCGCCCTGAGTAAGCGGCTCATGCGGCCTTCTCAAACAGCTTGACCAAGTACGCGCCCCGCGACATTCCCGCCTCGAACGCTCCGTCCGGGTTTGTCCCGGCCGCGCGCGCTAAGCCATCCCAGCGCTGGGCCAGCGCACCATGCAACGGCTGGTCGAGCTCCAAGGCGTGGCCCGGCCGCCGCAGTCCCCACTGGCCTGTCGACCGCCCGACAAGGCCCGGCTCCGGCGGCGCGTCCGGGCCGATAAGCCCGTGGAAGAAACCTTTTGTGCCAAACCACTGCGCCGCCCGGAAAACCTTCGAGCTGGGCGGGACCGTGTGCAGCCAGGCTCGAAAGCTCCCGCCGGTGCGGTCCCAGCCGGGCCGAGGGATTTCCGCCTCCTCGCCCAGGTCCGAGCCGTAAATCGTCAGCGCTCCGAGCTCGTGCAACCGCCGCTGCAGAGCGCCGACGTTCACCTCGGCGGGCTCGCCTCCGCCCGCCGTCGCCATCGCCGCCGCCACTCCGGCGGCTTGACCCAGCGCCGTCCAAACCGGCTCCATCCGTAGCGCCGCGTAGCCCACGTGGCTTGCCGACAGCGGCACGGGCGCCAAAAAGCCGTCCAGGCCGTCGGGAACCATCACACCGTAGGGAACCTGGAACGGCTGCACCGGCCGCCCCAGGTGGCCCACGCGCGGCTCCGTCCGGCTCGGCGCCCAGACGCCGTGGCAGTTCAGCGGATAGTCGCCGATGGCCACCGCGTCGGGTTGCAACTTGGTGCGGATGTCGCCGTCGGCCTGCTCCACGTCGTGCTGCGTGAAAATGTAGCGGCCCAACATGCGTCGGCCCTCGCGCACGTACAGCGCCGGGGACCAGTGGCCCGTCTCCGGGTACTCGTCGCGCGGCAGCCCCCACGCGGCCATCTCGCTGCGCCAGTCTTGCGGGATCTCCGGGTCGTTGGCGAGGAACCAGAACAACCCCAGGGAGTGTTCCTTGTAAGTGTCGTAGATGCCTTGCCGCACTCGCGGCGAGCCCTCCGGCCAGGGGTGGTTGACGTTCGGGATGGAGAGGCTGATGGGCGTGCGCGCGTTGTCGTTCCAGTCGGCCTTGCGGCTGGGGATGGGGCGGAACTTGAGGACGTAGCCGCCGGGGTCGGTCTCCTGCGTCAGTCCGCCGAGCTCGCCCTTGGCGATCAGATCGAGGATCGGCGCGAAGGCCTCGCGATCGTACCGCTCCGGCTTCTCGATGGGAATCCGGTTGGCGGGGTCGTTGGTCATGCAGACGCGGAAGTTGTAGGTCTGCACCCAGCGGTTCGGCTTGTCGAAGGCGAGCGACTCGCCGTAGCGGGCCTTGTCCTCGCAGCCGAGCTCGTAGGGGACCGAGGCGGCGGCCAGCAGATCGCCCTCGTAAGTGGCGTCAATAAAGACGCGGGCCTCGATGGGTTTGGCGCCGAGCTTAGCGCGGCCGATGCGCCGGCGACCGTTCTCCGTGCGGATGCTCACGCCGCCCAGGGGTGCGTTGAGGAACACGGAGACGCCGGCCTCGTCCAGCATGTTCTCAAAGACGCGCCGCGCGACGCTGGGCTCGTAGTAGCCGCCCTCGACGCACTCAACCACCTGCTGCGAGCCTTCGCCGTGGGTTTCGGCGTAGTGCGCCTTGACCCGCTGCATGAATTCCCGAAAGGTCCCGCCGAGCGACTCGAACGACTTAAAGTCCGTGTTCGACAACCCGCCCGAGGCCAGCCCGCCGATGTGCGCATCCTCTTGGAACAGCGCCGTCCTAGCCCCTTCGCGAGCGGCGTTGACGGCGGCTGCGACCCCGGCGGGCGTGGCGCCGTAGACGACTACGTCAAAGCCGCCGCTCCCGGACGAAGCGCACGCCCACGAGGCGGCGGAAGCGGCAAGGAAAGCACGACGGGTGAGCACAGTAGACGATGACCTCGAGCGGGCGCGGCCCGTCCTGGGGAGGATAGCGGAGCGGGGGCGGGAGAAACAAGCGGGTCGCGCGTGAGGCTGGTCACTCCGCGCCGCTGATCCGCCAGGTCATGGCCAACCCTTTGCGGATCCGAAACGTGGACCCGCGTACGTAGAAGCTGTCAACACCGGTCAGTCCTCGGTCGCGCTCCTCTTCGACGATTGTCTCGTCGATCACGATCCCTGTCATGGAAATGGCCTGCCCATATCGGGATGTGCTGACGCGGGATCCTGAACGAAGGGTCCTCGTCACTGTGTCGTCGCCGCTGAGACGAACCAACGCGGTCTCAACAGGTAGTTTCTCGCCGCCGGTTTCTAGCTGCGTGAATTCCAGGGAGACCGCATAAAACGGGTCCGCCTCGTTGCTGACGCGCTGAATGCGTCTCAGACGTCCAAGCAGCTTGGCTCCCTTTTCCACAATCACCTCGTCGTCCTCCACAACGGACTTAACCGTCTCGGCTTGAACAACGTCCCCTACTTTCGAGCTCGAGGAGGCGATTTCGGTCAACAAGCGAACGTCAAGCTCAATTCCCGCAGGTATCGAGCTTGACGTTCCGGTCCGCGGGACGTCGTACGAAACATCGTCCTCCGCAGCCTCAAATGAAAGATCCGAGCTGGATTGAAACGTCCGGCAGTTGTCGAATGTTGTTCGAGTGCTGGTTCTCGATCCGTCCGCGTCGTCCATCGTGGACACCGACGATTCAGGAAGAATAAACGACGCGCCGGCCAGCGTCACCGCCTTGTAGGCAATGTCAATTCCGAGAGATTCGACGTTCAGTCTTGGCGGTATATCGACCGCGTCGACCGTCAGTCTTGTCAATTGGTTGTCGTCCTGGCGCGCCCAGAAATATCCCTTGTACGCCACCTCGGCCGAGCCGGCGGCCGTTGTGATCTTATATCCACTGCGGAACAGCGACACCTCATACTCGTACCGAAGCATGCGCTCGCCGCCCGGCATCTCTTCTCGGGAAAAGCGAATCACACCATTCCCCTCGACGAAGAGCGCTTTCGCAAAGGACGAGAAGGAACCGCTCTCCACCATCCCAAACCCGACGATTTCGGAAAGAGGAACGGATCGAAACTCATCTCCCGGCCACGAGTACACTTCGCCGCCGTCCACAATGCCTACCTCAAGACGAACGGTATCGGAAAACTCCGCAGGCGCTTGCGCCACGTTCTGTTCGCGCCCCTCGCGCCTCAGGCGGTTCCGGAGCCGCTTCATGGACCGGGCGCCGATATGCGTGCGCTGGATGGTTGCTGAACAGACGAAGTTGGGGATCTCCGCGCCGGATGCGGCTACGCTGTGCTTGATCCGCGTGAGGGCGAGCAGATGCGGATCGATGCGGACCTCAGGTAAACGCGACTGCGCGATGCAGGTAGATGTCCACATCAGCAAAACGCCTGCACCAGCCAAGCTCCAGGCGATCATGCTCCCCAGCGACCACGGCTCGTGAAGCCACGCCACACCACGTCTGTGATAGCTTCTTGCATTTGGCATCTGACGATTGAAGCTCATCGCGCACACTCCGCGTACAAGTCCAAAAGTCGGCTCGCACTCCGCGTAGCGCTGAAGTCATCCCCCGCTCGTTGCCGCGCCTGGCATCCTAGCTTCAATGCCAGCGCAGGCTCCTTCAGCAGCGTTACGATGGCGGAGCTAATGGCCTCTTCGTTCTCATCGCATAATAGGCCCGAGTGTTGATCGTGAATGAGCTCGGGGAGGGCGCCTGACTTCACCGCCACGATCGGCAGTGCTTCCGCCATCGTCTCAAGGACCGCCATACCCAACGCCTCATGCTTGCCGCAATGTAGGGCCAAAGCGGCAGATTTGTACAGCGCTTGCATCTCAGGCTGGTACGGCAAAAAGCTCACATGCTCGTCTAGCCCGTAATCCCGGGTTGCCGCACGGAGACTGCCTGCGTAAGCCCACTGGCTTTGAATGTCACCGACAAACACTAGATGAGAGTCGACAAGCGCACGGTGTACAAGTCTAAATGCCCTCAGCGCCAAATCTTGTCGCTTGTTTGGCTCCAAGCGCCCTACAGTCAGAATCACACGCTTGTCCGCGTTGATGCCATATGCAGCCTTGATCGTGGTCACGTCAAAATCCCTCCCAGCAGCTGGTACCTCGACTCCATCATAGATTCGTTGTATCTGTGACTCCGGGACGCCTCCGCTGCGCAACTGCTGAGCGACGAAATCCGAGACCGCGATACAATAATCACTTGAAACCAGCATGTCGCCGTAGGGTTGAGTGGCAGCCAATCGTATGTGGGAAACGACGGGAGTCTCGCTGGCAGAAATCGCCATGCGCGCGGGTACGCAGTCCGTACCGTCGAAGTGAATAACGTCAGGACGTCACTCATGAATGGCCGACAGGATGTAACGGAAATTTCTAACGGTTGGATCTGCAAGGCTGCGATTTGGCGAGACCCAAGGTATTCCAACGTCGCTAAGCTCACGAGTGAAACGCCCCATCCAACCAACAATCGCCGACAAATCTACGCGCGATGCATCCAGACGTCGTATCGCCGCCATTAGCGCCGCACGTGGCCCCCCGTACGCGGCGGAACTCGATAGCAATAGCACCCGAAGCCTGCGCCGAGATGGCTCAACAACACGGATGCGCCGAGGCTCTAGATGGTGGTACACCTCGCTCTGGGCATCGTAGTTATGCCGATTCCACCTTACCAGGAGATCCATGTGGCCCGCTGTCTTCTGGGGGCTAGGGCTGCGGTCCGCAAGCTCTCTAATCGTTTGGATAGCGGCTTCTCTTCCGCTTGGACTGCTAAAGGAGACCGCGCGAGGAAGGTTTTGTTCTCGAGATTGGTAGATATCCCGAACCGAGCAGCAACTGATGGCCGGAGCAGGAATCGCTGTGCCACCAACCGTACTTGCCACTACTTGGAGGCTTCGGATCATAGATTGGGCATCCGCTGGAAGTCCGGGCCGCTCCAAGGTAGCTAATTGCTCGATAAGAGTGGAGTCGTAAATCACTGGAGCGACGCCAGCGGGGAGATCCTGGAAGATAGTCGCCGCATTTCCAGCTCTCAGATGCGCGGCCACGCATGAGTCGACTAGACCTGGCGGGCCAAGAGCAGTCTCCAAGCGCGGAATAATCACGTGCTCTACGCTGTAGACACGAACAAGCTTTCGGAGGCAGCATATTTCACTCTGTAGATCTATACGGAACTCTCGTGCCCCACAGAGGCTGATGACATCTAAGATCTCCCCCATTCGATCTGATCGATCTTGTAATCCTACGAAGGCGGTGCCACAAGTTAGAGTGAGCCTGCGAAGACACCATTCGAGAACTGTCCCTCGATGCACGGGTTCTAGAGGGAAATAGTAGTCAACTGACGGGGTCGGCGGCGGTAGAAGGAGGAATGACGCGACTGAAGGGAT
>CAYOPA010000219.1:0-8703 GCA_964405625.1 uncultured Bryobacterales bacterium | reverse complement strand
GGACCGCCAAGGCCTCCGACATCCTCGCCAAGGTTAAGCGCGCCCGCAAGGCCCTCGATAATGTGCAAAGCGTGTGACGCAGACCAGTAATGATCCCCCGGCAAAGCCTGGGGGGCTTCCCCTGGTAGCCTAGTTGGACGTGTCGTCTCGCCGGAATTGAGTGCGGCCGACGCCTTGAGATTGCCCATGTTGCCGATTCGCCTCCTTTTGTCAGCCGCGCTCATTATCGGCGCGGCTTCCGCCCAGGATGACCGGGGCGCGCCCGTGCCGCCGCCGGACCTCAAGCCTAATCAAGTCATTGATCTCTGGAAAGGCAAGCCGCCTGGCGAGACCGGCGATGTAGGCCCCGAGATCATGCTCGTCGAGCGGCGACGCCCGTTCTACCAGATCACGAACGTCACCAAGCCCGACATCTCGGTCTATCTGCCGGATCCGGCCAAAGCGACCGGCGCGGCGATGATGGTCTTTCCCGGCGGCGGCTTGGTGCGCTTGGCGATCGAGCATGAAGGCTATGAGATCGCCGAGTGGCTGCGCGACAACGGCGTCGCCGCCTTCCTGGTGAAGTATCGCGTGCCGCCGCGCGGCGACAATCCGCGCGAACGTTGGAAAGCCGGCGTGCAGGACGCGCAACGCGCCATCAGCTTGGTGCGTTCGCGGGCCAAGGAATTCAAGATCGACCCCGAAGGCGTCGGCGCGATCGGCTTCTCCGCCGGGGCCGAGATCGCCACTTGGCTGGCCGTGAATCCCGAGCGCCAATACCCGGCCGCTGACGCCGTCGACCGTCAACCCACCCGGCCCGACTTCGTGCTCAACATCTACCCCGGCGGGCTGGCCTTTGGACGACGCGGCGAGGAGCCCAGGGTGCGCGAGGATCTGCTGCCGCTGCTCGACGCCAAGACCCCGTCCATGTTCTTCGCGCACGCCTTCCCCGACGCCTCGATGAACTCCATCCTGATGCTCGCCGAGCTCCGCAAGCGCGACATCCCGGCCGAGCTGCACATCTTCCAGGAAGGCGCGCATGGCTTCGGGCGGCGCGGCGGCGGCCTGCCGTTGACCGGCTGGACCGACCTGGCCATGACCTGGATGCGCGCCCTCGGCCACCTGGACCCGATGCCCGCGCGGGAGTATCCGGCGCAGCTCACCAAGGCGCTACAGTCCAACAAGGTCAAGCTGCCCCGGCTGACCGAGATCGGCACTGGAATCAGCTTGAGCCAGGCCTATGCGACGCAGAAACGCGTGATTCGGGCGGGTTTCGCTAACGAGGAAATCGTCGGATACAAGGGCGCCGCCAGCTCGGCCGGGGCGCAGCAGCGGTTCGGGATCGACGCGCCGATGCACTGTGCGATCTTCGAGTCGGGCATGTACAAAAACGCCGAAACGAAGAGCCTGCCGGTGGAGAAGAACGCCGTCATTGAAACCGAGATCGCCTACGTGATCGGCGTCGATATCCCCACCCGCATCGAAGACCCGGGCGAGGCCCAAACGGCGACCCAGACCGTGATGCCTGCCATTGAGATACCCACGGACCTAAATCTGCGGATGGGCGACCAGATCACGGCCGCCGACTTCATCGCATCCAACTGCGGCGGCAAGACCCGCATCGTGCTAGGCGCCGAGCATCACCCCGACTCGATCGACTGGAATCAGGTCCCCGTCAAGCTGACCCGCGGCGCGGAGACGATCATCGACAGCGACGCCGACGACGCCAAAGGCGGCCAGTGGCATAACCTGATGACGATCATCAATCAGATCATCGACGAAGGACGTATTGTGCGCGAGGGCGAGATCATCCTGTCAGGGGCGCTGGGCGGACCCAAGCCGGCGACGGCGGGCAAGTACGTGGCCGACTACGGTCAGTTGGGCCGGCTGGAGTTGGAGCTCAAGTAGCGGCGTGAGATGTCGAGCCGCGTCGTCGCGTATTTTCACCGGGCGTGAAGGGCTGAAGTCCTGCGATCCGCGCAGCGGGAGCGTATTCAAGCCCGTAGGGCGGCATAGCAATAGCCCGGCCCGTGAGGGCCGGGTTCGCATCTGACGGCTGCGCCTGCTCAGGGCTCGGCCTTCCGCATTTCTTTTCAGCCGGTCATGACCGGGGCGGCCACAACGAACGATGAAAACGGGTTTTCGAGAGAGCCCCTGAGCCCGGGCAATTCGGAGCGCCGCGGCCCCGCTCTGTCCCAAGGCTGATCGGACTCGGCCAAGGGGCCTCGACCTGGGGGTCGAGGCGGCAGGCGTAGGCGCCTGCGCCACTTCTCCGTCCCGGGTCTGAGCCAAATCTAGCAGCTCGAGTGTCGAGCCACAGGCTCGACTGCACGGCGCAGCCGTGCGCCACGGGGCCTCGTTCTTGTAGGCTGTAGCGATGCACGTAGCTGACGTTCTTGAAATCCGGGCCGGCGTCGCCGAGGAGTACCACGACGTTCTCACTCCCAGGGCGTTGGAGGTCCTGGTCGATCTCGCCCCTCTCGACGCCGAGCGCCAGGCGGTGATGCAAACGCGCTTGGAGCGGCGGAAGCGGCGCGCGACCCAGGGCGAGCGCATCGCATTTCTGGACCCCGCCTCGACCATCCCGCGCACCAACATTCTGGTGGCTGACGCGCGCGCCGGCAAGTTCACCGGCTCCACAATGCCCGCGGACCTCGAACGCCAGTGGATTCAGGGCACCGGCCCGGCCGCCAAGCCGCGCACCACCCTGGCGAAGAGCATCCGCAACGCCGCGTACGCGCTGCTCTCCGGCGCCGACGGCTGGATGTTTGACGGCGAGGACGCCCTGGGCCAAGTCGAGACGATGTCGCTGGACAACCAGCGCAACCTGCGGCTTGCTTTCGCCAAGGATCCTGTTTTCATGGAGGCCGCCGAAGGCGTGGCCGGCGAGATGAACGCCTGGGCGGACGGCTTCTTCGGCCGCAAGATCGTCGAGGATTGGCGCAGACAGCTCGACTTCACCACCCGCATCTTTCGCGCGCGCGGCCTGCACCTGGAGGACCGCCACATTCGCAACGCCGACGGCAGCGGCTTCTCGGCCTCCATCGTGGACGCCGTCCTCTACGTCACCGCCAACCACGAGGCGCTGCGCTCGGAGGGCCGTTCGATTGTGCTCTACCTGCCCAAGATCCAGACGGCCGAGGAGGCGGCGCTGTGGCATGAGATCCTCAGCGGCGTGGAGGCGTCGCTCGGACTGCCGAACGGAACCATCAAGACTTACGTGCTGGTGGAGCAGGTCGAGGCGTCCTACCAGTTGATGGAGATCCGCGCGGCGCTGGGGCCGCGGTTCGTCGGATACAACACAGGCCGCTGGGACTACATCAACAGCGTCGCCGACGCCATGGCCTGGGACCCCGCGTTCATCCACCCGAATATCGACGCCGTGACGATGACCTACGGCTACATGCGCAACTACGAAGACCGCGTGCGAAGGGCCACCAACACGCCCGACGAGCACGGCCGGTGCGCGCTGTGGCAGGGCGGCATGGAGCCCAATATCCCGGTGGGCTCGGAGGCGGGCGTTTCGGAAAGCATGAAGCGCGCCATCCTAGGCGCGGAGCGCGAGCAGCGTGAGGGCGCCAGCGGCAAGTGGGTGGCGCACTGGAAGATGGTGCAGATCATCCGCCCGGTGTGGGACAAGGTCGGCGAAGCCAACCAAGCGGGACGCTCCTTCCCCGCCCTGACGTACACCGATGCCGACGCCGCCGGTCTGACGCTGCTGGAGCCCGCTCCACGCACCATCCGCGGCGCCCGCGACCTCATCAGCGTGGCCGTGCAGTACGGCAACGCCTTCGAGCAGGGCTTTCAGGCCGCCGCTCTCAAGCCCGCCGACTTTTTTGGCAATGACGACGTGCTCTACCTGATGGAGGACATGGCCACCGGCGAGATCCGCCTGAGCATCCTGTGGGAATGGCTCCACAAGACGGCGCACCTGACGGCGGACGATCCGGAAACCGGCGCCAAAGAGGGCGATCCGTTCACTGAGGAGCTCTTCGCCCGGCTGCTGGCCGAGGAGTACGAGAAGCTCCAAGCCGCGCGCAACGTGGACGTGCATGACGACTCCAAGCAAACCACGCTGCCGGTGGCGCTAACCGTGGTGGACGCCTATGTCCGAACGGCGAAGAAGGCGCCTTGGATGGTGGATCTGCTCAACATCAACCTCGGCGTCGAGGACCGCGCGGTCGCCGAGCAGCGCACGCGGGAGTTTCTGGACCGCTTTGAGAACGACGGCGTGCGGATCACCCAGAACCTCGATTTTGGGGCGGCTTAGCGCAGGTAGAACAGGCTCAGCCGGGGCAGGCGCGCCTTCTCCAGCAGTGCGCGCTGGAGGTATTGCTGTTGCAGCAGAGCGATCTGCTCGGTCCGCATTTTGCTGCGGTAGGGAGCGAGCTGGGAGTCCATCTCCTGGCGCACCTCCAGCATTTCGTCCTCGCTGAGGCTGTTCTGCAGCGAGGCGTGCAGACGCTCTTCGAGCACGGTCAGCCGCTGCTCGACGGCTTCTAGCGGGTCGAGCGAGCCGTCTTCGGCGGCCTCGGCGAGCTTAAGCAAGGATTCGGCGGTGGCTTCGCGAACCTTCTGCGCGGCCCGCGAGGCGAGCACCTGCTCGGCGGCGTCGCGGAAGAAGCGGGCGAGCTCACCGGGCTCAAAGCCCTGCGGCTCGCCTTGGCCCTCGGTCGCCTCGCCGCTCTCCATTTCGCGAGCCGTCTCCAGCACGGCCTGCGCGCAGTAGGCCAGGGAGTTGATCTGGCGGAATTTGCGCTTTCGCTTGCGCCAACTCTCAAAAGCCCGGTCAATGCCCTTGAGCACGGCTTCGAGCGGCACGCCCGCCTCCTTCCAAGTTTCGAGCAGCGCCCAGTCGAGCGGCGACATCAGGAACAGGCCCGAGCCGCGCGTCTGCTGAAAATGCTCCTCGACCTCGGTGAAGTAATTGAAGTAGTTCACAATAGCGTTGAATGACGGCGCCGCCCGTGGAGCTTCTTGGGCGCTATCCCCATTCTTAGACTATTCGTCCACGGCCAGCCAGACCGCGCCGCTGGCGCCCGCCACCTGCGGATTCCAATAAGGCGAATCGGGCTGGTAGGGCTTGGCCGTGCGCCAATAGAGACCGTCCACGCCGGGGCCGAGGGCGATGGCGACCAGGAAGGATTTCTTGGCAGGCGTCGGCACGCTCCAGCCGCCGGACCAGAGCACGCCGGTTTCCTTGCGATCTTCCGGGGTGATGCGCGCTTCCTGGATCACGTCGCCGTCCTGGAACAGCAGCACGCGGTCGGCCCGGACCCAGTCGGGGCCGAGCACGCGGACGCGGACGTTCAGCTTGTCGTCCAGAACGGGGACGGTTTCGCCGGGGCCGTACTTGCCGTTCACTGTCAGTTCGGCCAGCAGCCCGTAACTGACCATCACGCGCCCTTGGACGAAATTGTAGACCGCCTGCTCCACGTCGATCCGGCCGGGGTCGGCGTCGTCGACGCGGATATACGTGCGGCCTTGGCCGACGAAGTGCCGCGCCACGTCGTGCGAGTCGCTGCTGCCCACGGGGGTGATCCGCAGGCCGCGCTTGAGCAGCGCCATCCAGTCCTGGAACAGTTGCAGGATGTTGGTTTGGGTGGCCCCGGAGTTGATGGTCTCCATGGCGTTGAAGCGAAAAGGGCGGCCGTCGAGGCTGCGCCCTGTCGCCGGGTCGAAGATCGATCGGTCGAACGGCCGCACGCCGCTGTGCAGGTCGCGGGCGTGGTTGAGGATGACCGCCTTGACCTTAGGCGTGCGATGGATGTTGCCGAGCGTAACCGTCCAGTCCGGCGAGCGATGGTCGGGCGGCGGAGAGGCGGGATCGACGGGAAAGACGTTGAAGTGCCCGGTCGGGGTGGTGACCTCATTACCGGCAATCGGAGTAAACCAGCGCCGCACGCCGGCCTCGCGCGCGGACTGCTCGAAGTCGATGTGCTGGTTATGGTCGGCGGCGACGGGCAGCTCGATGCCTTCGCCGGCGATGGTGACCATGCGCTCTTCGATCGTGGCGTCGCCGTGACGAGAGTGGGTGAAGGTGTGGACGTGGGTGTCGCTCGCGACCCAGCCCCGGGTGGGGACTTGGCGCTCGATCTCCAGACGCACGCCGATGGCCGCCGCATTGCCTTGCAGGCTGACTTTTCGCTCAGCCAGCGAGTACTCAAAGCCCCGGCCCGCATAAATCGTGTAGTCGCCGCGGGGCAGGCTGAAGCCGGCGTTGCCGTGGCCGGTGTAGACCGTTCCGGCGCGCACGGCCAGCCCCTCGGGATCCTCGGGCAGGACGGTTTGCAGGGCGCCGTCGGCGTTAAGCACGGTGATGCGCGCCGGGATGGGCTCGCCGCTCAGGCGCTCGACCACCGTGACGGCGACCACGCCCTCGCCCAAGACGGCCTCCAAGGGGCGGTCGTCCAGGCGGATTTCGCCCACGCGGATGTCGTCCGGCGTGGCGCGGCGGCGGAGGTCCTGCTCGATCGTCAGCCGGTTGGCGCCGCGCTTGACCGCGCCCGGCGGCACGCGGAAATAGACGACCATGTCGTTCTCGTCGACTTCCAGGCGGCCGAGCTCGCTGTTGTTGAGACGGACGGTCCAGGTCTGCTTCACGTCCTGCTGGCGCAGGCGCAGGGTCCAGGGCTGACGGTTGGCAGGTGATTCGAAGGCAAGCTCAAGCGCCGCCGCCTCGGGGGTTTCGGGGAAGTCGGACCACTCGCGCGGACCGTCAATGCGCAGATGCCGCGGGCCGGGCTCGAGGACGATTTCAGCCGCCGGCGCCATACTTGCGAGCACGGCAAGTATCGAGAGCGCTGATAGTCGCATCGAAGTACGGAGGCCCCACAAGTTGCTCGCATTGTCTCACGCTCAACCAGCCGCGAGTCAGCGGCCCGGTCCGATGGAGCTCCGATCCGTCCCGCCACAACCGGTCGAGAAAAGCATAGGGAAAACCGAGGTTAGCGGTAATACTTCCCCGGAGTTATTTGTGGTTGTCACCGCCCGAGCCGCATCATGCCAACGATTCCACCGGTTACCCCGCTTGCCGTTCGCATTCCGAGGGCTGCCACGACATGCCTGCGCCGCAGGGGCTTCGAGCTCTGGTTGTCCCGATGTGGTCCGGTTTGGCCCTTTGGACTGCCCGGTCGCGACGGTCAATGACGGTCAATGACGGTCAATGACGGCCAACTCCCTGATTTCCGGATTTGTCCGTTGATCCGAACCCGATCTCAGCCTAGGATTGGGGCAATGCGAACGCCACAGCGGCATTTCAGAAAGCCTTGGTCGCTTTTACCTTGGCCTGCGCTTCACCCGGTGGTAAGCTGCTCCTGGGTCCAAAATGAGCGAACAAGGCGACAGACTCGAGTCCTGGAAACTGATTGCAGCCTATCTGGATCGGAGCGAACGAACGGTACGCCGTTGGGAGAGCACCGAGGGGCTGCCGGTGCACCGGCATGAGCACGAGAAGGCAGGAACTGTTGTCGCCTTTTCGACTGAGCTCGACGAGTGGCGCTCGCAGCGGATGCAACCGGCGCGCGAAGAGCACTCCGGCAACCGAAAAGGCCGGCGGTGGATGCTGGGATACGGCTTGGCCGCCGCAGCGGCCGGCTCCGGCGCACTCGCCGTCCAAATGGCCGATTCGGGCGGCGACGGAAAGAAACGTGGCGATGCCGAGGAAAGCCCGGAGCAGCGCTACCTCAGCGAGCACGCAGCGATCATGCGAACGATCGACCGCTGCATCGCCGCCTGGCGGGTCGGTAACGGCGACTTTATGCGGACTGCGTTTCATCCGAAAGCGACGGTCTCCGGGTACATGCAAGGCGTCGACTACAGTGGGGCCGCTGAAATTCTCTACACCTGGGTCGATGAGAACGGGCCTGTGCCGGAAATCGAACCGCGGATCGCCCGCATCGACGTACTCGATAGCATCGCGATCGTCCATGGGGAGATCCTGCGATTCTCTGGAGAGTTGGTCAAATCAGAGACGACTATTTCGAGCATATTCACCCTGCTCAAATGTGACAGCGAATGGAAGATTTCTCAGAAGGCCTTCCACTTTTGCGAGACCTAGCTGCCGGTGGCAGAAGTCCCGCAGGCCCCGTTGCGAGCGCCGCGGGCTGCTAAACAACCCTAAGATCGAAAGGGGCAATTTGGTATTGCCCAATGGCGGGAACACAGCTCCCGCGTCAGTCGGCTTGTGGTCTCGTCGCTCAGCGGCGCGCCCTGAGCCAGCCCTATAGGAGGAAAACATGGAAGACATCATCGCAATCCAGAGAGCGACGCTAGCGGAACACATCGCGCAGGAAAATGCACACAACTGGCCCGCTGTTCACGATACGTTCATCCAGGACGAAACGGCATTCTACGACGTCGTGCCGCTACATGCGCACTTCGCGGGCTTGTCGGGAGTCAAGGACTTCTACGCCGCGGCTTATGCTGCGTTTCCGGACTTCCGGCTCGACGTCTGGGCGGAATACGATCTGCCTGGCTGTTCAATCCGTGAGGTCACGCTCTCGGGAACACACGAGGGAGATTGGTGTGGGGTTGCCGGAACGGGAAGGCGAGCCAAATTTCACGTCTTGGGGATATTCCTGTTCGGATCTGGTGACAACGCGGACAAAATCCTGGCGGAGCGAATTTACTTCGACAATCATACGGTGCTGCAGCAGCTCAGCGGCGATCAGGATCCGTCGGCGACGCCGGACTTCCAGAAAGCGCTGTGAGCATCCATGCCTG
>CAYOPA010000218.1:0-8724 GCA_964405625.1 uncultured Bryobacterales bacterium | reverse complement strand
CTTGCGGTTGGCGTCGTTCTCGCCCTGGTACCAGATGGCGCCGCGGATGGGATAAGGCGTCAGCGGCGCGATCATGGCGTTGTACAGCGTGGCCGGCTGGTGGTGGTGTCCGGGGCCCAGCGGCTCGCGCGGGCGCGGCGCGTCTTTGTCGCCCTTCTCTTCCCACGCCTTCAAGGCTGCCTCAAAGCGAGCTTGGGCGCGGGGATAGGCGTGCATCGCTTCGCGCCACCCGTCCAAGAAGATCCGCAGTCCCGGGTCGCCCTCCATGCTTTCCATCGGCGTCCACGACTGCGCCGGGGTGCCGCCCCAAGCTGACTGAATCACCCCCACCGGGACCTTCAGCTCCGCTCGCAGGTGGCGTGCAAAAAAGTAACCCGCCGCGGAGAACCCGCCTACGGTTGAGGGGCTGCACACCATCCAACGGCCTTCCACGTCTTCCTGAGGATCGTCGGCCGTGTCGAGCGCGACCTTGAACAGCCGGATCTGGCCGTCGGTGGCGGCTTTGATCTCTTTCTCCGCGTTGTTGGAGCGTTCCACCGGCCAGACCATGTTCGACTGGCCCGAGCCGACCCAGACCTCGCCGACGAGCACATCGTTGACCTGGAGCCGGTTGGCGCCACGAATCTCAAGCTGGTGCGGGCCGCCGGCGGGCAGTGCGTCCAGATGGAGGCTCCAGCGCCCGTCCTCGCCCGCCGCCGTCGAGCCGGACTTGCCGCCGATCGAGGCGGAGACCTCTTCGCCGGGCAGACGCACATCGGCCGCCAGCAGGGCGGGCAAGGCGAGGATTAGCAGAACAAGGTGACGCATGGCGAATGTCATTGTACGACGCTTCCCGTCCGGATTTGGACAAACGGCGCCCAGAGGTTAGAGTCAAGACGAGATGGCGCGCAGCGGATCGTCCGACAACGTGATCATCGCGCTGGCTCTGACTCTGGGCCTGCTGGCGCTGGCGACCCCGTTAGTCATTCGTGCGCTGCTGCCAATTTCAACCGCCTCCGCTGCCTCGCCCGAAAGGCAGCGCGCGCCCAGGCAGGACCTCTCCAGTCAGCGGCTGGCGTATCCGGGCGGCTGTGGCGTCAGCGACTTCAAAGACGGCCGGACGATCGCGGCGCAGATCCGGCGGAAGCTGCAAGTGCACCGGCTGGAAGGGCTGGAGGTCGCCGTCACGGCCAGGTGCGTGACGGTAGTCCGAGGGGCGGTGCGCTCCGAAGCCGAGCGCAAGCTGGTGATGAAGGCCGTGTCCCACCCCTGGACCACGACGGACGCGCGCGGCCTGACGGTCCTCGACGGCGAATAAGGGCGCCCTGGGGCCGGCACAAAGCACTATCCTAACCAGATGGTCCGGATTCTCTCGATTCTCCTCATGGCCGCTCTGGCCGCAACCGCCCAAACCCAGATCTCCGACGCCGCCCGCAAGCTCCACGCCGAAGCGCTCGTCTTTGACGCGCACGTCCACATGATCAACCGGCAGTATAAAGACCGCAGCTCGGTCGGCGAGCGCTACTCCGACGGCCAGGTCGATCTGCCGCGCATGCAGGAAGGCGGCGTGAAGGCGTTCTTCATGTCCATATTTACCCGCGAGGGCTACTACCCGGGCCGTTTCGAGACCAAGCACACGCTGCGGCTGGTGGACGAAGCCTATCGCCAGCTCGAGCTCAATAAAGACAAGATGGAGCTGGCTTTGAACGCCTCCGACATCGAGCGCATCGTCGCCTCCGGCAAGATGGCCGCCGTGCTCGACTTGGAGGGCTCCTTCGACCTCGACGGCGACCTCGGCGTGCTGCGGATGATGCACCGGCTGGGCCTGCGCTCGGCGCAACTGCCGGCGCACAACTGGACCAACAACTACGCCGACTCCTGCTGCGCCGAGCCCAAATGGGGCGGCCTCACCGAGCACGGCAAGGCGTTTATTCGCGAAATGAACCGCCTGGGGATGATTATCAACATCTCCCACGCGTCCGATGAGTCCACGGCGCAGGCGATCGAGGCCAGCTCGGATCCTGTCGTCGCCACCCATTCCGGCCTGCAAAGCGTCAACCCGATCCCGCGCCTGATGAGCGACGAGAACCTGCGCAAGCTCGCGGCCAAGGGCGGCGTGATCGGCTTCCACATTGGCAACTCGTTCCACAACCCCGAGTACTTCGCGTGGCGAACCAAACGTGCGGGCCACGTTTTTTGGGATACGACGAACGTTGCGGATCGCTACCAGGGCAAGACAATTGGCGAGATCGACGCCATGGGCGGCAAGGATTACTCTGCTGGTCCGAAGGCACCCGACGAGATCCGCATGAGCGTTCATGACTGGATCGCGGTTGTGGAGAAAGCCATCGCGATAACCGGCGAGGACCACGTGGCGCTCGGGTCCGACTTCGACGGCGGCCCGACGCCGGCGAGCCCGATCGAGGACGCCTCGCACCTGGCTTGGCTCACGCAGGCGATGCTGGATCGCGGCTGGCCGGAGGCTCGCATTCGCAAGTTCCTGGGCGGTAATATGATGCGCGTGTTTCGAGAGGTGACCGAAAAATGAAAAAAGCCCTGATCGCCCTGCTGTTGGCCGCGCCGCTGCTTGCCGCCGACCATCCGAAACTGAAGAACCCGATCGTCTTTCAGCGCCAGGAGCTCGCGCCGGGCGATACCGGCGAAGCGACCGGCCGCCGTGCTCCCGTGAAGGGCGCCAACGGCAAGCTGTGGATCATGGAAGCCGATGGCTCGAACCTGCGGCAGATCACCTTCGGCCCCACGTACGACGAGCACCCGTCGGTGTTCGCCGATCAGCAGCACGTCTTATATGCGGAGTTCGCGGCCGGCTTCCTGAGCGAAGGCGAAGGCGGCAAACTGGTCAAGCTCAACATCTATACCGGCGCGCGTGAGGTGCTCGACGAGCAGGAGGGCTGCGCTCTGCACCACGCCAGCGTCTCGCCGTTCGACGACCTGATCGCCTACCACTTCGATTGCGGACATCGCCGCAGCCAGGCGCTGGACCTGGGCAAGGACCGCCGCGAAACGCAAATCGTCGCCTCCAACGGCGTGCGCGTTCCGGACGGCATCATCGCCATGCACGAGAGGAACCGGGGAGTGCAGCCGCGGCAGGTCTCGATCATCCACATCCGCGGCGACGGGGCGAACACGACGGTCGAGGCGCTGACGGACGACAGCGTGCTGCATCGGCGGCCGGCGATTTCCCCCGACGGCAAGCTGCTGGCGTGGCAGACGAACGCCCCCGCCGGCGGCGAGGACGAGATCTACCTGGCCAACCTGGACGGCTCCAACGCGCGCAACATCACCAAGGCCAAGGGCAACGACGGCCACCCCTGGTTCTCACGCGACGGCAAAACGATTGTGTTTGAGTCGGACCGGACGGGCCACTGGGAGATCTGGTCCATCGACCCGAAGACCGGAAAACAGAAACAGCTCACTGACGGCCAGGGGGTGTTTCAGAGCACCCGAGCGCGGATGTAGAGCGATTGCCCGTTACCGCCGCCGACGCCGGAAAGCCAGCACGGCGGCGACAAGGCCGCCCGTGAGCCAGAAGGTGGCGGGCTCCGGGGTGATTTGGATGTCGACGGGTTGGCCGTCGAGCGTCATGAACTGCAAATATAGTTCGCCCAATGCGCCCTCCATACTGTTGGTGAACATTGCGGCGCCCTCCTGATCGAACGATCTTAACGACATAAGCTGAAACTCCACGTACACCGGGGCGCCACGTCGAAACTCGAACAAATCGTTAACGTATTCTTCGGGCGCCCGGTCCCAGTTTCCGTGCACTCCATAAACGAACACGTCAAACGAGCCTGGCTGAAATACCCGGATCTGGGAGAAGCCGCCCATGCCGTACCACGAACCAACTTGCGCATAGGCCTGGACATTGACTTGTCCAAGGTCTGCGACGGTAGGTCTGCGACTGTGACAGGCGCCCAAGTCATGAAGCCGATCTCGACGCTGCGGCAGCCGTTGGAATCGGTGGACCTGCCCACACGCGCCCCGGCGACGGCGGCCTACGAGCACTCCGACATGGCGGTGGCCCCGGCGGCCGGAGTGATCGGCGAGGCGATGGTCTCGATCGTATTGGCGCGGGCTTTGACCAAGCCCGCCGGGTCGACTTTCGAGCCGACCTTTGCCCGCGACTACACTGCTCGGCCGGAGCCGCGCGCCACAAAGACCTCCCGCCTATCGCCCGAACGCCAACACGCTGGTGTGACCCGGAAACTCCTCGACCGTACCTTCGACGGCGAGCGCTTCGGTATCGATCTGCCACACCAAGCCCGCTAGGTCGTCCCGCACGAACAGGACGCTCCCATCCGGCGACAATGACAATCGCTGGGGCCTCTGCGCGTGTTCGAGCGGGATCACGGCGATCTCGCTGAGGGTGGCCGCGTTCAGGACCCGCACGCCCCGTAGTCCCAGCACGTATGCCGCTGTTCCGCCGGGATTGAACGCGATGTCGGCGGAGCCCGCGGCCGAGGGAAAATTGGCCGAAACCGTCCGCGTGCGCGTGTCGATGACCACAACGCTCCCGCTGGGTTCGCGAGCGGCCCAAACCGTTGAGCCGTCCGGGCTGAAGTAAACGTTGTGGACTTCCAGCGTATTGCCCGCGCTGAACAGGTTCGGGGGCATCGGGATTTCAGCCAGCAGCCGGCCGTCCAGCGCGTCGTATACCTGGACGGAAGACGCGATGCGCAACTGCCCGTTGACCACGCTGACGCCGGAGTTTGCGACCCAGACCTCGCGGCCATCGGGCGAAACGTCCAATGGCTGGGCGGTAAAGGTCACCAGGGGCTTCCGCTCCAGGTCGAATACCCGCGAAACCCGAAGCTCGCCGACATCAAAGACCGAGAGGCGCGCCGGGGAGGCCGGCAGGAACGGATCGTCGTCCGGAACGCCTCGGTGGATGATGTAGATAGAGCTGTTCGGCCCCGCGCGCGCCATGCCGCGAGCTTCCACCGGAAGCGTGACCGCGGCCAGGACAACGTTCTCTCGCTCCGGCGCCCAGACGTGCATCTGGCTGATGTCATCGAGCAAATAGAGTCGCGGGTCTGGTCCGCTTTGTTTGGCGGAACCCTCCGCCAGCAAGAAAGGCGTCGTTGTCCCCACTGGCCGGGCGTCGGCCAACCCCTGCATGGCCGTGACACGCTCGGCGACTTCCGGGCTGCCGACCGGCGCCCACCTTCTCAATCCCTTGACGCGCTTGTAGGTGATGACGCGGACGTTCTGCCCGTCCTGCTTGCGAAAGTACTGGCGGAATTCGCATACTTCGTCTTCGCGGTCGATGTAACCGTATGGCCGGGCAGGCTCAGGGTCGCCACTGCAATCACTCGCACAAAGCAAAACCATCAACGGCGCAAGAAAGAGAGCGCGCTTCCAGCTGGCGCTTGTCATTCAGCGGCCCCCTTGACGGTGACCGTGGAAGCAGCCCACGAGGTGGACAGGCTGAACCCTGCGTCAAGCCCGGCGCCGCTGACCGAGCCCGCCGTGCTCAGCCCGATCGCCACCACAGCGTCCGCCTCGTAAAGGCGTCGCCCCGCGCGCGGCAGGTTCGCTGTCGCCCAGCCCGGCACGGTGAAGGACCCGGCCGCGGCGTCGGCCACGCAGTGGAATCGGCCGGTTGCATTGCGATTGACGTCCACCGAAACGCCGACGATCGAGACCGTACGGTCGGTTGCGTCGGGCGCGGACCAGGAGATCGGCAACGGCTCTCCGGCCGTGATCTCGCGAACGCCTGCTTGGTTGGTCCAGGTCAGTCTGGGGCCGGCGGCCAGCGCGCCCTCCAGCGGCCCCAGATCGGAGCCTCCGCCGGTCGCGAACCGGACCTCGGAGCCTGCAGCCAAGAAGGTTGCCGAGGGGCCGACGGCGCCGGCGCCGAAGGCGCCCGCGCCGGCCGGACTTGCCGGAACCGTCGCGGCGTCGTCGCCGATCGCAAGCGTGATGGAGGGGCCTGAGTCCAACCATCCCAGCGACGGCGGCGTCGGCGGCAAGGGGTTGCGAACGTAATCGCCCGCCAGACCCTGCGTGGCGCAGGCGCCGGGCGGCGGCGTGGACAGAATGCGGTCGTAGGCGAAGCCGCCGGGCTGTTCGGCGCGCAGGTAGAGCTGCGCCCAGCCCACAAGGTCCGTCCGCGCCGGCAAACCCTCCACATCGGCCGCCGTCTCAAACCCGTCCCCGTGGAACGCCGCCAACCTGCCGCCCGAGGTCAGGATCGGCTGAAAGGGGTTGTGGGGATCGCTGCATGAGCCGTTGGGACCGACCGCCATCGTGACGGCGTTGCTAACGAAGCGTCCGTTGGTGCGGACATGGACGGGAACCCAGCAGCCTTCGGGCGCATCGGCGGGAACCTCAAAATTAATCTGGTCGACGCCGGCGCAGCAACGGCTGCGCCCGGAGTAAAGCTTGTTCGTCACCTGGGCGGCGCCGACCCAGATCTCCACATCCAGCGGTAGATCTCCCACTTGGGGCGCCACGTTGTCCGAGTTGAGCGCCGGACCGAGCCCGGTGGCCCACAGGGTGACGACCTGTCCCCGGCGCGCCGCGGCAAGCCCGGAGTTGACCGGTAGGTCGCTCTGGCTCACGAAGTTTTGGATCACGCCGGGGCCGGCGCCGGACGAGCTGACCGAAAACAGACCCACACTCGACTCCACCACCTCAGCCGGGGAGAAGTTGCCGCTCTCGCCGTTGAAGCGGACTCGGATGGATACGGGACCGAGCGGAGTGTTGGAAGGCAGGATGGCGTTGATCTGGTCCGTGCGCACGAACAGCGGGATCGCAGCCACGCAGGAGTCGCCCCGGCAAACCTCGATCGAAACCCCGCCCAGCGCATCCGCCAACGGGAAGCTGGAGACCGGCACGCCTTCCGCCGGCCCCAATTCACGTCCGAAAATCGTGAAAATCGAACCGCGCGCCAGCGAGCCGTTGGGCAAGCCGGGCGGGTGGAAAGAGGCGGCGTTCAAAATGCCGCGATGGAAGATGAACGGAGCCGCCCACGCAGGGCTGAACGCCAGGGCGCACAGAAAGAGCAGCGCCGACGCTCGGAAGCGTACGGCTGTCAGGGCGCTGAACACCGGATTAGAATGGGGCCGAACCTGCGAAGATGTCAACCTTTTTGTCGGCCCGCCAGGCGTAAATTTACGTCCAGCTCCAGCCCTTCCGGAATGTCGGTTTGAGCAAGTCGTTAACCTCGCTGCGGTTCGTCTTCATCGCCTTGGCGTCCCAGTCGAGCTTGCCTTCGAACCTCAACGCCAGCACGCCCAGCAAGATCCACTCGGTGAACGGCCCGGAGACGGCGAAGTCCGCGCAAGCTCTTTCCCCGCCCTTCGCGGCGCGAATCCAGTCGCGGTAATGGCCCGGCGAGCGGGTCAGCCAAGCGTCCGGCATTTTGTAGCCGCGGTAGTACTTTTGCGGCATGAGTTGCACCGTGTTGGCGTAGGTGTCCGTGGACATGAAGCCCTTGGAGCCCATGAACACGGCGCCATTGGCCTGACTGCTCGCTTCAAATTTCTCGATCTCCTGGCGGGTGCGGAGAACTTTCGATTGCTCGTAAAAGCGCCGCTCGGCGTTCGGGTGGACGGGAATCAGCCGCGGCTCGTCGCGCAACGCTTCAGGACGGTAGACGGCGTCGGTGGCGCCGTCGTACCAGAAGACCTTGACCGGAGGCATGCCCTGGCGGGCGGGGAAGTCGAAGCGAATCACGCTCTTGGTGGGGAAGGTGTGCGGGTTCTTGCCCTCTTGGCTGAGCACCTCCACCCTGGTCGGCGCGCCCAGCAGCAGGGCCATGTTCACCGAGCCCAGGATGTGGCAGGCCATGTCGCCCAGCGCGCCGGCGCCGAAATCGTACCAGCCGCGCCAGTTGAACGGCGCATAGGCGTCGCTGTAGGGACGGTCCGCGGCGATGCCGATCCACGAATCCCAGTCCATGGTCGCGGGCACGGGCTGTCCGGCGGGAATCTTGCTCACCCCCTGCGGCCAGACAGGCCGGTTGGTCCAAGCGTGGACCTCGGTGACCTCGCCGATCTCGCCTGACCAGAGGATCTCGGCGGCCTGCCGGGTTCCGTCGTTGGAGTAGCCCTGGTTGCCCATCTGCGTGGCGACCCCGAATTTCTCGGCCGCCCGCGTCAGCTCGCGGGCCTCCCAGACCGTGCGGGTCAAAGGCTTCTGGCAGTAGACGGCCTTGCCGCGCTCCATGGCCCACATTGAGGCCAGGCCGTGCATGTGGTCGGGGGTGGCGACGATGACGGCGTCGATCTCCTTGTCCATCTTGTCGAACATCCTGCGGAAGTCCGAAAAACGTTTGGCCTTGGGGTAGCGCTCGAACGGCCCGGCGGCGCGCACCTCGTCGGGGTCCGCCAAGGCGACGATATTCTCGGTTTCGCAGCCGGCCAAGTCGCTGCGGCCCTTGCCGCCGGCGCCGATGGCGGCGACGTTCAGCTTATCCAAGGGCGATTTGTAACCCAATCGGCCCAGACTGGGGACCGCGCCGTAGCCTCCGGCCGGGACGGCGCCTGCAAGCAGCGAACCGAAGAAGAAGTGGCGGCGGGAGAGGTTGTGGGAGCTCATCAGGATAAACCGCTCATTATTGTAAGCGAACGATGGATTCTCGGTGGCATTTCCACATGCCGCTCAGGCCCGCGCCGAACAAGTGTCACCCGGCGCCCAATCGGGATAGGGGGGAGCCTCGCGGCTCCGCCCCTCCCACACCACCGGACATGCGGGTCCGCATCCGGCGGTTCGGCGGCT
>CAYOPA010000217.1:0-8790 GCA_964405625.1 uncultured Bryobacterales bacterium | reverse complement strand
GCTGTCGTCGCCGCTCCGCTTGCCTCTTACCCCTACTTCACTACATACAAGCCGGGTGGTGGATCACGTGCGTTCCTACCGATAGAACGGCTGTCCCTTTAGCCAGCGCGGCCCGTACACCGGCAGCGGCTTACCGACTTCCAAGGCGCCCAGGTCCGGCGCGGCTCCCGTGTAGCCGTCGTTCACCGTTGGGATGACGTCTCCCTTGTCCACCGCCTTGCCGCCGGGCTTCAGGCTGAAGTTCAGCTCCATCGCGTGGTACATCTGGTGCCGCTTGGCCGGGTCGGGGCCGGTCAGGTCCTCGAAAATGTCGAAATCGACCTCCATACCGTGTTGCTCCTGGCCGGTGGCGTCGCTGAAGGCTTTGAGCGTCGGGTAACTTTGGCCGTCGCCGCGGCCCGGACGATACATCGTCTCGCCCGGCTTGGGCGCCAGCCAGCGGTACTGTTCTTGGACTCCTTTGTTGGGCCGGTAACCGTTGTAGTCGGAGCTGTAGGCGTCGGTGGCGTTGGCCCAGCGCATCACGCCGCGGTCGGGGGTGTCGCGGCCCATGAACAGGTTGTTGCGGTAGTGCATGTTCGAGGTTGGGTCGCCGGCGGTCTGCTCCCCGATCAGCGTGTTGTGCCAGGCGAACACCCCCGCCGCCTTGGCCGAAAACTTGAAGGCGACGCCGCTGGGCACGTGGTAGCTGATATTGCGGATAAAGTACGCCGGGCCGCCAAAAACCGGCTGGGCGCTGTAGCCGCCGTGGGCGGCGTTCACGCCGCGGTTGTTGAAGACGCGAATGTTGTGGACGCCGCCGTCGGTCTCAATGTAGTCGTCGCCCATCATGTGCATGTCGTTGTTGTAGATGTCGATTGACGACGCCTGCCGTTCGGGGTCGGGCTCCGGCGTGCCGTAGGTGGAGATGCCGATGGCGTCATGAAAAAACGCCGCCGCGTTGTGCGCGATCACGTGGCCGGGGCCGTAGACCTTCACGGCGTAGTAGCTGCGAATCTCATGCGAGCCGTAGGGGCCGACCGGCGCCCACAGCGGCCCGGTCCAGCCGATTAAAAGGTTGCGCTCGTTGCGTCCGATGAAGATGTTGTCGGCGATATAGAAGTCGCTTGATCCGGCGTACTCGGTCCATACGCCGAAGCCGATGTTCTCGAACTTGCAGTTCTTGACCGTCAGCCCGACAGCGCCGATCATCTCCTTCATGCCGGCGAAGATGCCGACCTCGGTGTTGCGGATGGTGAGCCCGTCGAAGATGTGATGGGTCGAGGCGGACACGTCGAAGATCTTGTGGTTGTTGTCGCCGTCGAAGACGACCTCCCCGTCGCCGGCGGCCTTAATGGTGATGGGCTTGTCGGCGGGGGCCTTGATGGTGAGGTAGTTGATGCCGTCAAACGGCGTCATCATCGGGTCCACGTAGTTCCAGCGCTCGTTCCTGTACATGCCGGCGTGGACGAGGATGGTGTCGCCGGGTTCCACCCGCCGCTCCCAAACCACGCTCCAGTCGCCCAGGCCGGCGCCGTAGTAGGCCTCCAGCAGGCTCGTGTAGTGAGGCTCCTCTTTGTCGCCTTCCCAGTGGATGGGGTAGACGTGGCGGACCTTGCCGCCGGCGTAGGGCTGGGGCTCGGTGCGGGTCTTGACCTTGACGGTGTGGCTGGTCTGCCCGGAAGTACCGTCGGGATCGGTGAGGTTGAAGCGGCACTCGTACTCCGTGCCGGGCTCGAGATTGAAAATCGAGCCGGCGAACCCGTGCGGCACTGTGTAGTCCAGGCCTTCGCGGTCGCGAAACACGCGCTCGCCCCCAAACCGGACCAGCGGCAGCGCTTGGCGCCAGGCCGCGTCGCCGACCTTGCGGAACTCCACGGCGACCTCGGCGTTGCGGTTGTCGTCGCCGGAGATGGCCCACTCAAAACCGAGATTGCGCAGGGTGGGATGTTCGACGGTGAACTTGCCGGCCTGGATGGCGTTCTGAGCCAGGGCCGCGACGGCGCTCAACAAGAGGGCGGGGAGGAGGCGTTTCCACATAGAGCGCGGATTATACCGCGCCGGGGCGGCGGCACGGCTTCGACCGTTCCGCATCGTGAGACGCCGCATCTTGATCTGGGGAGATCAGACGGCCCGTGCTGATAGATTTCATGCGGCTATGTCGCCCTTGTTCAGTTGTAGGGCTTGGTCGATGTGCGGGGATTACGGCGGGGGTCGAGCGGCGGCGCCCGATATCGGGCGCCGCCGCTGTTGTTGGCGCTGGCCTGGGCTACGGTTCGCTTAGTCCGCCGCTTCGACGGCGCCGTCCGGCGCCCACAGCAGGCCGATGACGCCCGTTTCGTAGTTCTGGAAAGTGATCTCCGGTTCGGGGTCGCCCGCGTTCCATTGGAAGGAGTAGATCGGTTCGGGGTTCTCGAAAACCACGCCGTTGACGATCAGGCCGCCGACCTCGTAGCCCTCCGGAGTGGCTTCCCGCACGGTATAGAAGCCTGGCACGAGACCGCAGACCTCAACCTGTCCGTAAACGCCGCCCGTTTCGTCCGCCGTGACGCGCGTGTTGACGACGCCGTCGGGATTGGTGATCTCGATCTCCCAGCCCGGCTCGGGCTCGTACGGCCCTTCCGCGCCGGCGAAGGAGAGCTCTTTGTTCACCCGCAGGCAAAACGTGGAGATAGTCGGCTGGACCTTGAAGTTGTCTGTCTTGGACTTCGATGGCCGGAAACCGTGGAAGCAGCCGCCGCCGCAGCTATTGGCAATCTGCGAGGGATCGCCCTGGAAATCGCCGACCGGCGTGACCCATACCTTGTAGACGCCGCCTTCACTGGGAGTGGTCAGGTAGTCCGTTGGACAGGTCAGGTTGGCAAGGCCGATGGTGATGGCGCCTTTGTCGCCGTGGTCGAGGTCGTAGCCGGTCGGATGCGGGGCCGAGGCGCCGTCGCCCAGGTATTCCACGATCACGCCGTTCGCGACCCGGAACTTGCGGTTGGCGGCCGGGTCGGAGCTCAGCAACACCGCGCCGCTGGGGTCGGTCACCTGGAAGTAGTATTCCCCGGCGGGGAGGCCGGCGGCTTTTTGCGGCGCGTTCGGCCCGGGGCCGCCGTCGAGGTAGACGTCGCACTTGCTGTCGTAAAGGTTGGCGTTGACCACTGAGCCGTTGTACGTCGTGGTGAAAATAGCGCCGGTCAATTTCTGTGCCGGAGCGGGCGGGATCGTCAAGGCTCCCAGCACGCCCATTGCCGCCAGAATCCGCGCAAAAGTGTACTTCTTCATCTTGTCTTCTGTTTCTCCTGGTACCGGTAGTACCAATCCACTTATCGTCCACGGGCCTGATAGCCGCGACTGGGAATTGACCTTAGACTTTGCCGGAAGCATTCAACTGTCGCTTTCGTTTGCGCTCGCGCCGGCTCTCTTGTCCGCTGTCGCCCGCCCGGACCGCTATACTGCTAACGGCCCATGCGATTCGACGCCACAACCGATCCCGTTCACGACAGCCTGCGCCACACGCGCCGCCGCTTTTTCGGCCGCTCCGCCACCGGCCTGGGCGTCGCGGCGCTGGGACATCTGCTCAGCCGCGATCTCCCCGCCGTGGAGGGGTCGAACGCGGCGCCCCACTTCCCGCCCAAGGCTAAACGCGTCATCTACCTGTTCCAGTCGGGCGCCCCCTCGCAGATTGATTTGTTTGACCACAAGCCCGGCCTGACGAAGCTGCGCGGCCAGGACCTGCCGGATTCGATCCGCAAAGGCCAGCGGTTGACCGGCATGACGGCGACGCAGGAGACTTTTCCGGTCGCCCCGACGCTCTTTGACTTCAAGCAGCGCGGCCAGTCCGGCGCCTGGGTCAGCGACCTGTTGCCCCACACCGCGCGGATCGCCGACAAGCTCGCCTTTGTGCGCTCGATGCACACCGAGCAGATCAACCATGACCCGGCGGTGACGTTCTTTCAGACGGGCTTTCAGCTCGCCGGCCGGCCCAGCCTGGGGTCCTGGCTCAGCTACGGGTTGGGCAGTGAAGCCGAGGATCTGCCGGCCTTCGTGGTGATGGTGTCGGCCAACAGGGGGCAGCCGCTGGCGGACCGGATATGGGGCTCGGGCTTCCTGCCGAGCCGCTACCAGGGCGTCAAGTTCCGTTCCGGCGGCGACCCGGTGCTGTACCTGTCCAACCCGGACGGCTTCAGTCAGGACGACCGGCGGCGCTTCCTCGACGACTTGGCCAAGCTCAACCAGATGCAGCAGGGGGAGTTCGCCGACCCGGAGATCTCCACGCGCATCGCCCAGTACGAGATGGCTTACCGGATGCAGGCTTCAGTGCCTGAGCTCAGCGACCTCTCCAACGAGCCCGAGCACACCTACGAGCTCTACGGCAACGATGCGCGCAAGCCGGGGACGTTCGCCTACAACTGCCTCATGGCCCGCCGCCTGGCCGAGCGGGGCGTCCGCTGCATCCAACTCTTCCACCGCGGCTGGGACCAGCACACCAAGCTGCCCAGGGACATCAAGGTGCAGTGCGACGAGACCGATCAGGGCTCGGCGGCATTGGTGCGGGACCTGGAAGAGCGCGGGCTGCTGGACGAGACGCTCGTGGTCTGGGGCGGCGAGTTCGGTCGCACCGTTTACTGCCAGGGCGTGATGACGGAGTCCGACTACGGCCGCGACCACCACCCGCGCTGCTTTACGGTATGGCTGGCTGGCGGCGGGATCAAGCCCGGCGTGACGGTGGGGACGACCGACGACTTCTCCTACAACGTGATCGAGGACCCGGTGCACGTCCACGATCTGCACGCCACCATGCTGCATTGCCTGGGCGTGGACCATAAGCGGTTGACCTACAAATTCCAGGGGCGCGACTTCCGGTTGACGGACGTGCACGGCAACGTCGTAAAGAAGCTGCTCGCCTGAGCGATCGGCCCGATCTGGACCGGTCGGTAAACTGAAAGTTCCATGCGCATTTTGATCACGGGCGCGACAGGCTTGGTCGGCAGGGCTCTTTGCGCCTCGCTGGCGGCCGGTGGGCATGAGCTCCACGTGCTGTCGCGCTCGCCCAAATCCGCCAAGGAATCGCTGCCCGGCGTGCGCGAAGCCTTTCGCTGGACCTCCACGCAGCCCCCGCCGCCGCAATGCTTTGAAGACGTCGACGCGGTCGTGCATTTGGCGGGCGAGACGGTGGTGGGTCGTTGGACTGACGCCAAGCGCCGCGCCATTCGGGACAGCCGTGTGGATGGAACGCGGCTGCTGATTGAGGGGCTGCGCGAGGCGGCGGGCCGGCCGCGCGTGCTGGTTTCGTCCAGCGCCGTTGGCTACTACGGCGACCGCGCCGAGGAGAGCCTGACGGAGAGCTCCGCGCCCGGCGACGATTTTCTGGCCGAGGTCGGCGTGGGCTGGGAGCGCGAGGCTTTTCAGGCCGAAGCGCTCGGCGTCCGCGTGGTGACGCTGCGGACCGGTATTGTGCTGGCGCGCGAGGGCGGCGCTCTGGGCTCCATGCTGCTGCCGGCCAAGCTCGGGTTAACCGGGCCGCTGGGCTCGGGCGAGCAGTGGTGGAGTTGGATCCACCGTGACGACCTCATCGGGTTGATCCGGTTCGCCATTGAACGGGAGGATGTCTCCGGCCCGCTCAACGCCACCGCTCCGAATCCGGCGCGTCAGAGGGACTTCGCCAAAGCCCTGGGCCGCGTGTTATCCCGGCCGGCCGTTTTGCCCGCTCCGGCGTTCGCGCTCAAGCTCGTGTTGGGCGGATTCTCGACGGAGCTGCTCTCGAGCAAGCGCGTGCTGCCCGATGCGGCCCTGCGTCACGGCTACGTCTTCGCCCATTCCGATCTAGAATCGGCCCTCCGCTCCGCCGTCGCCGGCTGAAGAAACCGGCGCGGGCCGCTGTGTTATCTTTGGCTTTCTCGCGGAGGTAATCAGAATTGACGGCTCCCAGAGCGCAGTGGGGATCGCGGCTCGGTTTTATTCTGGCGGCGTCGGGTTCGGCGGTCGGGGTGGGGAACCTGTGGAAGTTCCCTTATGTGACTGGGCAGAACGGCGGCGGCATTTTCATCCTGGCGTACGTCATTTGCGTCATCCTGGTCGGGCTGCCGGTCATGTCGGCGGAGATCCTGATCGGCCGCGCGACACAGAAGTCGCCAGTGGCGGCCTTTCGCGAGCTGACGCACAGGGGTTCGTTTTGGATCTTCTTCGGCTGGCTGGGCGTTTTGGCGGCGTCCTCGCTGCTGTCGTACTACGCCGTGATCGCCGGTTGGGCGATGCATTACGCCTATATTTCCGTGAACGGCGAGCTCGTTGCGACGGGCGTGGACGGGGTGCAGTCACTGTTTGGCGAGGTGACGAAGTCGGGCCGGCTGAATCTGTTCTGGCATGTTGCGTTCATGGCGTTGACCATCGGGGTGGTGATCGGAGGCGTGGCGAAGGGCATTGACCGTTGGTCGCGGATCCTGATGCCGGCGCTGCTGATCATGCTGGCGGCCCTGGCGGTGCGGGCCGCCTTCTTGCCAGGCTTCGGCGAGGGCTTGCAGTTTGCATTCGGCATCCGGCCGGAGGAGTTTCATCCTGCGTCGGTGCTGGCGGCGCTGGGACAGGCGTTCTTCAGCCTTTCGATCGGCATGGGCACGATGCTGACCTATGGCAGCTACCTGAAGCGCGACGACGACATTATGGGCTCGTCGATCCAGATCTCGGCCCTCGATACGATCGTCGCGTTGGCGGCCTCGGTGGTTATTTTTCCGATCATCTTCAGCTTTCAAGGGCTGGAGCCGGGCCAAGGACCAGGGCTGTTGTTCGCCAGCATCCCGACGGGCATGGTGCAGATGCCGTTCAGCGGCGTGCTGCTGGCAATTTTCTTCTTCCTGTTGGTGTTCGCGGCGCTGACCAGCGCGATCTCGCTGCTGGAGGTACCGGTCTCGTTCCTGATTGACCAGACCGGCTGGAGCCGGAAGAAGGCGGCCCTGATCGCCGGAGTTGTGATTACGCTCTACGGCGTGCCGTCATCGCAGAGCTACGTGGTTGACAGTATGACGCCGGACTTCTTGGACAAGCTGGACTGGGTGGTATCTAACCTGATGTTCCCGTTGGGCGGCATCGGCATCGCGCTGTTCACGGGCTGGCGCATGGATGAGGCGCTGCGCAACGACCACTTCCTTTCGGGCAGCAAATACCGATTTTTCTACAACGCCTGGCTGACCTTGTTGCGGTTTGTGGTGCCGGTGGGCATCGTGGTGGTGTTTCTCAACGCAATCGGCGTGGTGTAGGGGCGGCCGGAAGGCCGCCCGGAACCGCACGACGCCTGGGCTTCAACGGGACTTGGGCGGGCTTCCGCCCGCCCCTACGGTCAGCGCGGATAGGGGTGGTGGCGCATGATCGTGAACGCCCGGTAAATCTGCTCCGCCATCACCACCCGAGCCAGCTCATGCGGCAACACCATCTTCGATAACGACAGCAGCCGATCCGCCGTGGCCCGGAACTCGTCCGACCAGCCGTCGGCGCCGCCGATGTAGAACGAGATATCCCGTTCGGCCTTTTCGACCACCTCGGCGAGCTCGTGCGAGGTGATCTGCGAGCCCAGCGGATCGAGCAGCACGCGCAGCGCCTTGCGGTCGTCGGGGGCGTCCTGCTCGCTCTTGATCTCGCGCATCTCGAAACGGCAATAGCGGCTCAAGCGTGTGGCGTATTCCTGGGCGGCTTCGTTGAGCGGACGGCTGCGGGCCTTGCCAATATAGAGAAGCTGGATGCGCATCGAACCCCGACGCGATCGTTTAACCGAAGTAGTCCGGCTCGTTACCGGGCTTCCACTTGATGTTGCAACCGATTGACGGCGTCTGGTTAGCCGAAATCGGGTCACCCGCGATCAGCGCGTCCAGCGCCGCGCGCAGGTCCACCCCCGTTACCGGAATGTCGTTGCCGGGGCGGCTGCCGTCGAACTGGCCGCGGTAGACCAGCTTGCGGTCGCTGTCGAACAGGTATAGATCCGGCGTGCAGGCGGCCTTATAAGCCTTCGCCACGTCCTGCGTCGCATCCAGCAGATAAGGGAAGAAAAAGCCCTGCTCGGCGGCTTGCTTTTGCAGATTCCTCGGCGAGTCTTGAGGCTGCGTGACGGGATCATTGCTGCATATCCCCACGACGCCCACCTGCCGGTCGACGTACTCCCGGCCCAGCGCGCCCAAGGCCTTGTGAATGTGGATCACGTAAGGGCAGTGGCTGCACAGGAACATCACCAGCACGCCTTTTTCCTTGGTGACATCGTCCAGACTGAAAGTCCGCCCGCTGACGACGTCTTTCAACGAAAAATCCGGGGCCGGCGCCCCGAGCTCAAGCATGGTGGATTCGGTAAGGGCCATGCCTGTAGCCTACCTCACCAGCTCTGGAAGCAATAAAGCGCGGCGTTGGTGCGCACGTACATCCGTTCGCCCTCCAGCGCCGGGGTGGCATGGATGGGCTCTTCGAAATCATGCTGCGCCAGCGGCTTCCAGTCGGCGCCCGCGGCGATGACGGTCGCCTTGCCGGGCTCGCTGAAGAAGTAGACCCGGCCGTCAGCCGCCACCGGCGAAGCATAGTATTTGTCGAAGGCTTCCGGCAGGCGGCCCTGCTTGACCACGTCGCCCGTCGCCGGGTCGACGGCGGTGAGAATGCCGCCATCCTTGACCAGATACAACAGGCCGTCGTAGAGCAGCGGCGAGGGCACATTGGGGATGAACTTCTCCATGCGCCACAGAATGGCGGGCGTCTCGGTCAGGTCGCCGCGCCGGCCGCCGGGCTCGATGGCGACCAGGGCGCTGGCCGAGGTGCGTTTCGCGCGTTGGAATTCCCAGTCCCGCGCGTCGA